>NZ_JBJGZQ010000007.1:0-196838 GCF_054050595.1 Geodermatophilus sp. SYSU D00779 | reverse complement strand
CACCCGAGGACCCCGCGCCATACACCTCAACGGGCTCGCCCGCGCCAGTGTGTAACGACGTCGCCGGACGGCTCCCGCATTCTCATCCCCAAGCGCGGCGATCCAAGATCGCCAACCGATACACCTCATGCACCTCAGGACGGTGCAATCCGTTGTGACAAGTAGAGGACGCGGGTGACAGCGGTGCGGTCCACTGGCCAACGGCAAACCGAGCGAGGTCACCAGGCGTGCGTGAGACCCTCGCACCGGGAGCGTCTTCCAGGTAGGGCGTTGCTCGGCCGTAGGGTCACCAGCCGTCCAGCAGGGCCAGGAGTAACGTCGCCGGCGACGGCCAATGGCGCGCCGGTCGGGGTGACGTCGGGTCGGCTGCGTCGTCACCGACCTCTCCGCCACCTGTGTCACCCCTGGTGGCTTCCCGCTCCGCGAGAACGGTCCCGACGTCACCGTCGACGCCGGTGTCCTACTGGAGCAGTACCGCAGGTCCGGCTCAGGGCACTCAGGACAGGTCGGGCGCGCCGCTCCAGCGGGCCCGCCGCCGGTAGGACCGCAGGACCGGCTTCAGTGCCCGGCCGAGGCCGGGCAGGTCTCGGTCGTAGAGGCGTCCGTCGTCCAGCTGGCCGGCGAGCTCACTGAGCAACCTCGGCCAGTCGCGGCGGGTCGGCTCGAGGGGCACACGGATCTCGACCCGCCGCTCGACCACCTCCACTACCGTCCGGCCGGAGGTCTCCGCACGGCGCTGTTCCCAGGCTCGATGCCGGCAGGTGGCCGAGCACCACTTCGGGATCGGGCCGCGGCTGCGTGGGGTGATTGGTCCGCCGCACCATCCGCAGGTCGTCGCGGCGGTGCGTCGTTCGGGCCCGTCCGCCGCAGCGCCGGCCTGGTCCGGACGGGGTCGTTCTACAGGGGTGTGTTGCAGGTGCTGGCGGCGTTGCTGCTCGCGCGTCCGCCGTCGGGCCCGGTACTCGGGGGTGCCGCTGGTGCCCATGCCCCTGAGTGTGCAGGCGGTCCTCCGGTGACTCGTCACCACGAGTTCCTGTTGACCTGGATGCACTAGGTGTGTCGCCTCGTGATCTTGGAATCTCCAGGTGCCTGAGGAGTGCGCCGGCCGGGAGGCGACATGAGCCTCGCTCGGCGCCGGGCGATTGGAGACCCTGCCTTGCGCCCAGATTGACGCAGGTCGCTCCAACCTGGATCGGCTGTTCTCGGGTCTGGGATCACGCGTTGCGTGAGCCACCGGTCGTCGGGTTCCATGTGTCCGTGGGTCTGACCAAGCGGTACATGGAAGAGGCTTACGCCCGCGGATACTCCGACCATTCCGGCATGGTCTGCTCGAAGTGCATCACCGAGCCCGCACTCGCCGCTGCCGTCCGCGAGGAGGGCGAATCGTGGGACGTCGAAGACGAGGAAGCTGACGCCTGCGAGTACTGCCAAGAGGTACCGCAGGCACCTGAGGCGCTGATCGAACTCGAACGGGTAATAGAACTCGTTATCGGAGGCCTACGGGCTGAGTACGACGATCCGGCCGAGGAAGCCGGCTGGGACGGACGCGAAGGCGGCTACCAGGTCCCGACGTACGATACCTACGATCTCCTGTGGGAATTCGGGATCGCCGAGAACGACAAGCTCATCGACGACATTGCAGGAGCGATCCACAACACTTTGTGGTGCCAACTTCATCCGTACGAATCAACTGAAGGTCAAGCACTCCAGTGGGGCTGGTCGGCGTTCTGTCGATACGTGAAAACCCGACGTCGATACACGTTCCTCGCCCCAGAGGTGGACCCTACGCTCGGTGGCGGCGACATCCCCCGCCACGCCGTTCCCGCAGCAGTCGTGCGGTCAGTCCAGCATTCTGGTCTGGTGATCGTCAGTCCTGCCGGCACCACCTGGTGGCGCGCACGCGTTCATCCCGCTGGCGAGACTTACGGGAGAGCTAAGGAGATCGGGACTCCCGCGAGCGAACACGCCCGTGACAACCGCATGACACCGAAGGGCATCGGCGCATTCTACGGCGCCTCAACCTTGGAAGGAGCCAGAGCCGAGGTCGCCGGGTACGCAGCCGCGGACCGCGACGCGACTGTCGGCCAGTTCATCCAGTTGACTGACCTAGCCCTCATCGACCTACGCGACCGGCCACCGGTCCCGTCGCTATTCGACGAACGCGACCGCCACTTGCGTGGCGTCCGGACCTTCATGCGCGATTTCATCACGGACGTCACCAAGGTCGCTGACCCGAGCGACATCCAGGACCTCGACTACATCCCGACCCAGGTCATCGCCGAACACCTGCGCTACGACATCCCCGTCGACGGCATCCTGTGGCGTTCTACCAAGGACCGCGACGTCACCGTCTGCGTCCTGTTCCTAGCCAACAATACGATGGCCGACCGTGGCGCCACCAGTGAACAGTCCCAGCTCGAACTGGACCCGACGTCGGTCACCCACATCCCAGGGCCGCTCTGAAAGTCACTCGAAAACATTAGAGCTCCACACCGGAGCGGCCGGCTCCGGATTCGTCTCTACTGATGCGACCTGGTCAGCGGGGACGAACGTTCCCAGGCCGCGAGCGATGGCGAACTTGTACCCGAAAAGGTTGATGGCGTGGGCGAACTCGACACACCAGCCGTACGCGATGAGCTTCTCTTCCTCTCGCTTGAACCGAGGCGCGGACTGCCAGCTGATTGAGCGGTCGTCCCCTACACGAACCGACGCGAAATGGCCTGCTGCCGACGGGTGGGCGTACTTGCTGAGCCGGTTGTAGACCTCGCGGAAGCTCGGCATGCGGCCGCTGTTCTGGGCGTAGTTCGTGATGGTGCCGATCTTCACTCCGTACCCTGCACCCTCGCCTGAAAGCGGCTTGGCCTTCTCGGGATGGTCTGTCATGTAAAGGATCGCACCGCACTGCTCGGCGTAGGCGCGTAGGAGGGTGAACGCGGCGTGCGGGTTGTTCGCTTGGACCGAGGCAATGATTGCCTCGTGGAGCGACTGGGCGCGGGCGACGAAGCCGCAGACGACGATGTGGTCTATCGTGATGGCGCCGCTCGGGACGACCGTCCGAGCCAGCGACAGAATCATTTCGCGCGCGGCGATAGCCGCAGCGTGCCCCGACTCCTCGTCGCTGATGCCGTACTTGTCGAGCAGAGCGTCGAAGTCCAGCTTGTTGCCGGCTCCGGTCTCTTCAACAGCTTCGGTCTTGTTCTCGGCCACCTGGCCCCTCCTCCATCTCGCAGAACGAGGCTACGTGCCAGCCAGCGGCTGAAAGCAGGTGCGAGCCTCACGGCGTTCGAACCCGAACAGATTGTCAGCCACTGAAGCGAGATGCTCGAGGCCACCCCGCCCCGCTGGAGCGGGAGGCCGAGTTCACAACTGCGTCGGTCGTCGACGTGTTTGGCAACGTCCTGAGCGTCATGCATAACCCGCACTGCCTTGAGATGCTCGCCGCCGGAGCCCATCCATGACCCGCCACCACCACGATGAACCGGAGCCGCTGAACGGATCAGCGAGTCCGAGACTCACAGGGTCGCCGGAAGCCGATCCCCTTGCGGCGCACCGCGCGAGGATGCCCGCGAGGGACAGTCCCGGTGTTCTGAGCTACCGCTTTCCCAGTTCACTGACCGTCGCCGGTGGCCAGTCGGCTTACGGGTAGGGCGGGGCCGGGTGCCACCTGCTCGTGCAGCAGGCCATCTTGACGGCACGCACACCTGCAAGAGCTACTGAGGCACGTGACGACCTCGCGACCGACCGCGACCCCCATAGACCCGGGTGAGGGGTGGAGTCGCTGCTGGCACTGCGGCCGGGGGACTCAGGGCGGCAAGCACCGCGGGCACTCCGATGACCCAGAGATTCGTGGCTACGTCACCTGGGCGAAGTGCCGCAATAGCGACCTCAAGGAGTACCAGCTCGCACTCCCTGACCCCGGGACACTGACGGACCCAACCGTCGAACACCCACAGATGACCCGGCTTGCCTTCGAGCGAGGCCCCGACTGGCTGGACGACGAAGCCCCCCGTCGATGGGGCGCCTCACTGGTCTGGTGGCAGCCTACGAAGGAGTTCGTCGTTCAGGTCTACGTCGACGGCAGGATCGCGATCAGCGAGAGCTTCGGAGAGCGTGCCGAGGCGGACGCCTGGTTCACTCGTGAGGTGGTGCGCTTGCGCCGTGAGGACTCCCGGTTCCGGCCATCGATGGCGGAGCTAGCAGCGATGCCCTGGAACACCGACGATGACGAGGACCCGCAGCTGCCTGAGTAGTTCGGCTGGGGAAAGCAATGGGACCGCCTCGGCGCGCCGGCGGCTGCTGACGAGCTGGCGGGATGGACAACGCGCAGCTACGCCCCGTATGCCGCCTGCCATGCCCGTTGGGCGTGGTGCTGGCTTCCTTGCTGGTGACGCTCGGGCGGTGAGCGCCGACCTCCAGGGAACCTGTTACAACGCCTTCCGCCGCCCGAGATGAGCTCCTATGTGTCAACGCCTGTCTGGGCGAGGGGCGCCGGGCGTAGCGTTCGGGCTGGCGGTGGGTGCGGTGGACTGGCCGCAGCGAAGAGCAGGTCAGGGACTGTGAACCTGTCGCGCAGCTGGCTTCGGCCGTGCAGACGCGTCCCCCCTTGCCGCTGCCGCACTCACCGTCCCGCGGCGGGGGCTCGGCCGGCGGCCAGGTCGTCGTGCAGGGTCTTGTAGACGACGTCGGAGAGGCGTCGCTTCAGGCAGCGGACGGCCTCGCGGCCACTCTTTCCTTCGGCGCGTTTGCGTTGGTAGTAGGCGCGGCCTTCGGTGTCGGCGCGGATCTGAGTGATCGCCATCGTGTAGAGCACCCGGTTGAGCTGTCGGTTGCCCGAACGGTTGAGCCGATGGCGGGTGGTGCGTCCGGAGGAGGCGGGGATGGGGGCGGTGCCGTTGGCTGCGGCGAAGGCGTGGCGGGAGCGGTAGCGGCGGATGTCGGCGACCTCGCCCAGGATCGTGGCGGCGCTGACCGGTCCGAGACCGTAGACCGCGGTCAGCCCGGTCGTGACCTGCTCGACCTCGGCGGTGATGAGGGCGGTGACCTCCTGGATTTCTGCAGTCAGCTCGGCCAGGCGGGCCAGTCGGCGGCGGGTCAGCTGCGCGCGGACACTGTCGTCACCGGCGAGCAGATCCTTCGCCGCGCTGATGAACGTCGGGCCGGTCAGCCGCTTGACCTGGCGCTGGTAGCCGGGTCGCAGGCCGTGCAGCTCGGCGTGGGTGCGGCTGGCCAGGGCGGTGCGCTCGGCGACCAGTTGCGCCCGGTAGTCGGCCAGCGCGCGCAGGTCGGCGGCGGCGCCGACGGCCAGCCGCACCGGCGGCAGCGCAGGCTCGCGGGCGGTGATGCGGGCGATGGCGACCGCATCGACCGGGTCGGTCTTGCCCGCTCCCGGTCGGCCGGAGCGTTCCCGAGAGGTCAGGCTGGGCGGCACCTCGACCACGTCGATGCCGCCGGTGAGCACGAGCCGGACCGCGGCGCCGCGGCCGTAGTTGCCCGAGCCCTCGATGCCCACCCGGCGCACCGGATGCCTCGCGAGCAGTTGCTCGAGGGCGTCGAAGCCGGCCTCGGTGTTGGCCACCTCGGTCACCACCACCGGCCGGCCGGCCTCGTCGATGACCGCCACCGCCAGGGTGTCCTTGTGCGTGTCGATGCCGGCGAGCACGCCGACTCCTTCCTCGTCGACTCCACTCGCGAGGACCGACGCCCCGGGCGCAGCGCATGCACTTGGTGGCTGTCGCAACCGGCGCTCCTATCAGGCGTCAACCGCCCGAGACATCGGCGAACGTCACCGGCGGGCACTCATCGAAGAAGGCCACGGCGGATCGCGACGGGCAGCAAGACGTCGAGCCTCGCCGGTGACGCTCGCGAGCACCCCGCCATCGACGAGGCGCCCGAAGTACACCAAATGCAAAACGTGTAACGGTTGCGATCTTGATCGCTGCCCTTGCGGATGAGAACGCTGCAGGGGTCCGGCGACGTCGTCTCACAGTGGTGCGGGTGAGCCCGTAGATGTGTATGGCGCGGGGCTCTCGGGTGCCCCTTGATTGCTGCTGCGAGCGCGTGGGTCTGTGTCCTGGCAGAGGGCCCTCCGGACGACACCGCATCGGTAGCGAGCAGGGGGAGGGGTTCCAAGTGGAGGTGCTGTTCGAGCGGGTCGCCGGACTGGACATCGGCAAGGCGACGCTGACCGTCTGCGTGCGCACGCCCGGCCCGCGGGGCCGGCGCAGTGAGACGCGGACCTTTCCCACGACCACCCGCGCGCTGGAGGTGATGCGCGACTGGCTGCGCGAGTGCGGGGTGACGGTGGCGGCGATGGAGTCGACCTCGACCTACTGGAAGCCGGCCTTCTACTGCCTGGAGGAGGTCATGGACACGTGGCTGTGCAACGCCGCGCACATCAAGGCGATCCGGCGGCCCAAGACCGACGTCCGGGACGCCGAGTGGATCGCCCAGCTGCTGGAGGTCGGGCTGATCCGCCCGTCGTTCGTGCCGCCACCGGAGATTCGCCGGTTGCGGATGCTGACCCGCTACCGGGTGCAGTTGATGGGCGACCGCACCCGCGAGGTGACCCGGCTGGAGCTGATGCTGGAGGACGCCAGCATCAAGCTGTCGTCGGTGGCGGCCAGCCTGACCAGCGTCTCGGCGCGGGCGATACTGACCGCGATGATCGCCGGCGAGCGGGATCCGCAGGTCCTCGCCCAGCTGGCCCGCGGCAAGATGCGGATCAAGATCCCGCAGCTGGTCGGGGCGCTGACCGGGCACTTCGACGACCAGCACGCCCAGCTGGCCCGGACCATGCTGCACCGCCTGGAGCTGATCGAGGCCGCGCTGGACGACCTGGACGCCACCATCGCCGCCGCCTGCCGGCCGTGGGCACACCAGCTGGAGCTGCTGCAGACCATTCCCGGGGTCGGGCCGAAAGTGGCCCAGGTGATCCTGGCCGTGACCGGCGGGGACATGTCCCGCTTTCCCTCGGCGGCGCATCTGGCCTCCTGGGCCGGTCTGGCGCCGGGGATCTTCGAGTCAGCGGGCAGGCGCCACCAGCCCGAGGCCCAGCACGGCAACAAGTGGCTGACCTCGATGCTGGTGGAAGCGGCCGGCTGGGCCGGCCGGATGAAGGGCAAGAACTACCTCTCCGCTCAGTTCGCCCGGCTCACCGCCCGCCGTGGGATGGGCCGGGCCGCGGTCGCGGTCGCCCACTCCATCCTGGTCTCGGCCTACTACATCCTGTCCCGGGACGAGCCCTACGCCGACCTGGGTGCTGACTGGCTGGCCCGCCGTCACGACGAGGCGCACACCCGCCGACTGGTCGCCCAACTCGAACGCCTCGGCCACACCGTCGTCCTCGACCCGGTCGCCTGACTCAACTGCAGAAGGACTGGAGGACGGGCTGCGCCCGCCCCGCGCTGACGCGCGCCTGCAGCTCATCTGCTCACGGGTCTGTGTCCCTCTTGGTCTTGTGTCCCTCGTGATCTTGTGCGGTCTCCAGTGCCGGGCGGTTTGGCGTAGGTTTTCTCCCCGTAGGAGGGCGCCGGGTGTAGTCGTATCGGCCGCTGGAGCCCGTCCTGCGGGTTTGCCGTCTCCGTGCCAGGCGGCATGCTGGTCCTGCGGGCGACGAAATGACCACGCTCGTGGCGGAGTCCTTCGCCACCGTGCGCGACTACGCCCCCTTATGGTCAGCGGCAAGGGCGACAAGCCTGGACGTGCTTCACGCCCACCCCGGCCTTCGCCGGCGTCTCGGCAACGATCAACGGCCACTTCACTGGGCCGCTGCTACATACCCGCTTGGGCGCCGGCATGGATGGCGGCCCGGTGCTCCGCTACGTCTCCATCACCGCCTTGTCGGACCCACCCCCGACATCCCGCCGCGCGACGTCCAGCGCCTGCTTCGCCACACCCGCTCCGAAGACCACCTTCCGCAGTTAGAACATCACCAGTGAAGCGCTGAAACGGCACGCCTCCCAAGAGATCGCCGGCTTCGTCGCCTATTGGACCAGCTGGGCCGAAGACGGGCCGCCGCGAAGTCGTGTCTGTCCTCGAGCGCCCCACAGTCGGGCGCTCTAGAGCGGTTCCCAGCCCGGAACGCCCCGGTAGCGCCAAGGAGAAGCGTCGATCTCTCACAGGACGTCTCGCGGGCGACTGCGAGCGAGCGCTGGGCCATGCACAAGACCTTCCTGGGGTGGTGAGCGTACACCCTGTCACCCTCATACAAGGCATCAGAAGTGCTCACCCTTCTCACCGTTCACATCAGTCCCAACAGACTCATGTCAACGTGACCCTGGGTGTGCAATGTGCTTGTGAGTCGCGACGTGCCGGGTTGTAGTGTCACCAGGGTCCCTCCACTGAGAACCCAGTGTGAGGTGGCGAGTGACCTACCCGTATTACTAGAGGCAGAGGAACTCAGCTGTGCAACTGGATGACGACCTCAGGCGAATGAATTATTTGCAACCCGGCGATAGGGCACGACTCCTCGTCCAAGGGCGCCAGGAAAGCCATTCAGTCAGTGGCATTGTTACGGATGTCTCAGTCGAGACGGTCTCTCTGAACCTCGACGGTACCGCGAAGACTATCAATTTCCCCGCGGCGAGCATCGTGACGGTCGAAGTCGCTGTGGCCGGCAGAGGAAGAGTATCGCCACCTTCCACTTGGCGCCGGGTCGCTCTTCCGCCGCCGATGGCGGTCCTTGTAGCCGCGCTTGATGGTGCCCTACTGACTGGTGCCGGGGCGCTCATCCGTGAGCTCGATTCCCCGGTCATTGCTCGACTTGAGTCGCAGCTGCACGCTGTTCAGTCGGGCCTGACTACCCCTCGCATTGAGCACCTGATTGAGGCTTGCCTGCACTGCTTAGATCCCTGTCGGCTACTCCTCGCGACTCAGCAGTATGACGAGGCTCACCGAGAATATCAGCGGTTTAATCACCTCGTCGATGCGGCTATCGCCGAGAATGCGAGGATTGGCGACTCTCGCCGCCTTCGGGAGGCGTTGCAAGACATCCTAGCGCGGTTGCGCGATCTGGTCAGGCAGTACTGGAAGAAGTATCAGGCCCTCTCTCTCCCACGACCTCGCATCGTTCAGGTTCAGGACCCGGTCACTGTATCAGTTGCACGCAATGGCGAGACCATCTTGCCCTTCAGGCTCTACTTGGGTGACTCTCATGCCCCAGCGGAACAGCTACGAATCCAATTCAACGACATCCCTGGCTTAGCCGTCCTGGGCGGCCTCTCGCAACTACCACGCCTAGAGTCAGGGCAGGAGAAGACTCTCAGCGTGCCCGTTGCCATTGACAGTCATCTTGTGAAGCGGGGGACGCTACGACTGAGGGGCCAGATCAGCTTCACTGGCGCCGGTCAGGGCCGAATGGTTAGCCCCATGCAAACGATAGAATTCCGCCTTCTTCTCCCGGAAGAATTCCGAGAGATACCGAATCCGTATACCGCCTACGCTGGCGGCACGACTGTTTCGGATCCAAGAATGTTCTTCGGCAGAGGGTCGCTTATTGAAGAGCTATCTTCCCAACTGTCTAGCGGGCCGCCCGGTCAATGCTTTGCGCTGTATGGCCAAAAGCGGACTGGCAAAAGCTCGGTACTCGAACAGGTTCGTCGATGTTTCGAGGGGCTTCCGATTATACCCGTGTCAATATCCTTCGGCACAATAGACTTCGAAAGTGCGGGCATTACATCGGCTCTCGTTCGGGAAATTCTCGAGCAGACACGCGTGCCTCTTCTGACGGGGCTGCCGCAAAGTAAAGCACGCATGCTCGAGGATTTGTGGCCCGATGATCGACGCATCAGTGATCGGCCTCTAGAATCCCTTCGGACGGCATTGCTCGCCGGTAGGCAGCTGCTAGCTCGTGAGGAAGGCTGGGCTGGCCTCCGCTACGTCTTGCTCGTTGACGAGTTCACTTACCTCTTCGAGGTGCTTCGCCACCCGGAGCCCAATCCTCATCAAGTGGCTAGCGTTCGCGACTTCATGCGGCAATGGAAGGCTCTTCTAGAATCACAGATCTTCTCTGCACTCGTGGTGGGGCAGGACACGATGCCCTACTTCATGAGGCGGTTTCCTAACGAATTCAGCAGTCTAACTACTCGGCGGCTGTCGTACCTGGATTACGACGAAACGACCAACCTGGCGAATCATCCTATCCGCCGTGCGGACGGATCGTCTCGGTACACAGGCCATGCGCTGTCGGTCCTCTACAGTTACACGGACGGGCACCCCTTCTTCACTCAGATTGTTTGCGAGCGCCTCGTTCGCCGAGCCAATCAGGCTCAGCGCGGGGACCTGGGCGAACAAGACGTCCTTGAGGCGATCGAGAGCCTATTGTCTGGTGAGCAGATGATCGACTTTCATAGATTCGACTGCTTTCTCACCGCGGACAACACGGGGCTATTGGCCTCAATCGAGGAAACAGAGACAGCGAGTGCTACTTATCAGTATGACTCCGCTGGCGAGGAGGCGCTCCGCTTGCTGTCCCAGATTGCAACTCTAGGCGGGCATCAGAACCGACCAGTGCTCATCGAGTCGTTGCGGCTAGAGGAGTCTGACAGACGAGTGTTAAATGACCTGATACTGAGGGGCGTCCTGACGTCGGAAGAGGGCGCGGTCAAGATCAAGGTAACACTCTTTGCCGACTATTTGCGGAGGCAGTGGTGACGTCGCGATCGAATCAGGTCGATGAGATCGAGCGGTTCGTTATGGCTAGCGCCAATGTGGCACTGCATGCTGGTCCTGGCATGGGAAAGACGTACCTGCTGCGCAAACTGGCCGCCAAGCTGACGGAGCGTCCTGCTGCTCCTATAGTGATCCAGCTGGACTTGTCAACGGTTACTACCGGAGGCGAAGCCTTCCGGGAGATGTTGGTGCCTCTGCTTGAAACACGGGGTGTTCGTCAGTCGACTGGCGACGTAGTTGACCTGCGAGAGTCTTGGACACGCTTAAGGTCTGAGCTACGCGGAAGTCCGCGATTGGTAGTGCTCTTGATAGATGAGTTCGACGCAGTCGTCAGGTTGCATGACGGGGCAGTGTTTATTCGGTACCTCCGCGAGATCCTGCATAAATCTGGCGAGTTGGGGTGCGCGGCAGTACTGGCTTCAAGGCGGCCTGTCGCCATCATTGAAGAAGAAATTCGTGGGATTTCAACCTTGGCCAGCGTTTGCTATCCCCTCTACCTTCGCGTGGTGCAAGATGCGGATCTATGTGACGACTGGCCGGAGGTGAAGCTTCTCGATGAAAGCGGGCGTCGTGAGGTCATGAAGTATTCGGGCGGCTTTCCACTCCTAATTAGATGCTTTCTGGCTCAGGTGTCTAGTGGACTAGTGTCGTCTGAGGGCTACGGCGAAACCCTGGAGGCGCACCTGTATCAGACTGTTGAGATGCAGTTGGACTATTTATCGCGTATTGGTCTGGGTTCCACTATGGCACAGGAAGTCCTAGGGCCGGTTGTAAACTCCCGGCCCCGGGACAGGCGTCTCTTGGCGTCTCTGGGGGTGCTCGCGAGTAATCATGTGAGTGGGTATGAACGAGGCATGGCGGATCTCGACGCGTTCACCATTGTCCTTCGTCACCGAACAATGGACCTGTCCCCTTGGGGCATCTTCGGTGAGGTCGAACGAGCGACACGCTCCCTAGTTGACTGCGTGATGAGCGAGGCCTTTGGCGTTTCCTGGGCCGAGGAGGTCAAGGCGAGAAAGGCGTCACTGCGCAATGTAGTGGAAGCGGCTGAGCAGGTACGCCGCGATGACTGGCGAAAACACGGCCAGGATATTCCGTGGTTGGCCTACACCTACCCGAAGGACCTGTGGGAGATCATGAGCAACTACTGGGATCGTTTCTCTCCGTGCTTTCCCCGTGGTGATAGGAACTATTGGCGGGAGCGATTCCTTGGTCTTGGGTCTCTACGCAATCCGCTGGCCCACAACCGTCAGGAAGTCATCACCGAAAGTCAGCTAGTTCAAGTACAGGTCTGGTCTGACGAGATTCTTCGTTCCGTGTCGCATAGGCTCGAGTTGTCGCATCCCACTGCGGTCTGACGGGCATCTAAACTAGGGTCCTGATCGGCCCGCTCGCCGCAGAGTGGCGCCCAGGAGATGACGTGGATCAAAGTGGCGGTAGCAGCTTCTTGCCGCAGGGGCGGGCGGAACGCCGGTTGCGCTCGTCGATAGGGCAGGGGTGCGGGCGGCGCTGACCGCGGCCTCGCCCCTAAGCTTGGCTTTTAACTTCAGGAAGCGGCGTTGTGGATCGCCGGGTGGCGTGGAGACGGTCCTCGTCGGGTGCCTTCGGGGCATCCGGGTGAGAGTCCGCAGGGTCTCGGAGGACTGGCCGGGGTGCTCAGCCGCGGCAGCAGTTGGCTGAATACACGGCGGATTCGGGTCGGAGCAAGCCGGGCAGTCGGCAGCCGCCGCTCCCAGGGCAGCCGGTTGTCGGCGGTGATCGGCCGGGCCAGTCGCAGCTGGGCGTAGGCGGCCAGCACCAGCCAGGTCCAGCGGTCGGCCTGCGGCTGGTCGCGCACCCGCGGAGTCCGCACAGGCCAGCGCCTGCTTGCAGAAGCGGAAGGTGTGCTCCAAGTCGAACCGGCGGATGTAGGCCCGCCAGCAGAGGCCCAGGTCCGGGGTGCTGGGACCGGCCCAGCACAGCCACAAGGTCTTGACCGCCCGACCGCCCGACCGCCCGACGGTTACGCCTGGCGATCGTCGTCTGGATCGAGAGACCTACCACCGCCGCCGGCGCCAAGATGCCTTCGGACGCTTAACCCCCATCGAGTTCGAGACCCTGACCCAGGCCGCTCACGCGGCCTGATCGCCCTTACCGAGCCGGGCCAACCGATGCCTGCGCAATCCCAGAGGCGGACCACCGTGCGTGGGAGATCGGTGTGCCGTCGCCGGTCAGCGCCTTGGCCAGCAGCCACGAGGACTAATGCATCGCCCTGATTTGTGTCGGCGGTTCGGCCAGCCTCAGCTTGAGCTCCCGATCGCGCAGTGCCTCGGGGCAGCTGCGCCGGCCCGCCGGCCGGGGCAGGCCGGCCAGGCCGTGCTCGGCGTGCTGGCCACTCCAGGTCAGCATCGTCGCTCAGCGTAGCCAACCATCGCGCGGTCCGCTTGACCGCCAGGGTGTCAGCGGCGAACAGCACGACCCGGGTGCCTTTGACCTATCGGGCCGGTGCTGCCTTGTCCGGGCCCCGTCGCTGCAGCTCTACCTATTGGCCTCTGGTACCTCGACCGTTCTCACGTGCGCGGGCATGAAGTGGGTGGACCCGAACCGCGATCATAGCAAGACACGCCGCAGCTGAGCACTAGCGCGCGGCGGCTAGTGTTCCCCGCGTGGCTGTGGTGAGGTAAGACCGTCTCACCGCTCATGGCGGAACCCTTGTCCATCAAGGCCGGGATACTCATATGACAACCCTTCGCATGCTGCGCCACGTGCCTCTTCTGCGGCTGGAGTCAGCAGCGACGGACCTTGGCGGGGGGCGACTCCTCGAAGTTCCGTTCGACGAGTACAACGATCTAATGCTCGGCGCGTTCGAGGACGCACGCAGTCTCTACCTTGCAACCGCTCCGGTCTTCTTCGAGAGCGAGGTCGATGTCGCGCTGACGACGCTGATGGATCCTCACCAGACAGACTTCGCCGACCTCTCCTCGTGGGCTTACGCCCAGCCTGGCATCCAACTGGCGATCACGGAGTTCGAGAGGGAGGTAGCGCGGGTACACGCGGCTCTCTGCGTGACTCTTCCGCACCTGAGGCTGCCCGACCCAAAGCGTTCCATCGGCATCTACGACGTCCGACTGACCACTCCTGTCACTATCACCGAGCAGGGGCACGCCGATCAAGAGCTACTCTTCCACGCGGCGGCCACAGTCCCGCCAATCGCGGTGGCAGACCTTCAAGCGGCGCGGCAGTTCCTCGCCGCACACGAGGATATTGTCGTCGACGTCAGCGAGTCCTTAGGGCTCCTCATCAATACTGCGGAACCCGCGCTCGAGGTGGACGAACGGCTGACGATTGCCGTCCTGGCGCTGGAGGGATTGTTACTCCCTGACGTGACCCGGGGGCTGACGCGCACCTTCGCCCGGCGGGTGGCAAGCCTCCTCGCTCCCGATACGGCCAGTCGTGGGAGGCTGGTACGGCTTGCTCGAGAGTTGTATAACGCACGCAGCCGTCTGATTCACGGCGACTTGACGGAACGTCCGTGGTCGGAAATGTCCCACATGGCTCGTAGCCTCCTCGCGCGGGCAATCGTCGAGGTGTCCGCCGCCCGGAATGCCGGTCTCGACCTCGAACGGTTGACGGCTGCACTCGACGCACAGGCATACCAGCCACACTATCTATCCATTGAAATGGCCGCGCCGTACTGGGTAGACGCATTACGACCCAGGGTGACTAGGGGTATTCCACCGCTCAGCGGGGGCCCCGATGCCATCATTGTTCCAAAACGACACGTCGTGGCAATCGCCCCGCTTATCCGACTAGTCGTTCCGATCGACGAGAGGATACTGCAGGGGGATCTGCCGTTGACGTGGGTGACGCTCAGCGAACTACGTGGACTTGAAGACCCGGACATCCGACGGGACTGGGTTGCGGCAGTCAGTGCCACGCCTTCATCCGCCGATGCCTCGCAGGCCTGTATCGCCCTCTACGGCGACGATGAAGGACAAATGACGTACCCTGAGTTGCGCGGCCGTATGGACGCACTCGCGCGCTGGCGCGACTTAGCCGTGGTCGCGCTGCGTATGATAGGGCTCACGGACTTCATCGACCCCGAACTGTTAGGCGAATACGCGGTAGCGGACGGCCAGTCGCGCCTGCGCTGGCCCTCGATCTACCGGCAGACGGTCCTATTGGAGATGCGGAGGGCGCCGGAGGAGCTCCCCACGGCATCGATTGACCGTCTACTCGCCATCTGGAGGCTGCTCAAGTCCTACGAGACTGGGAGCCGGCACGAGCAAGTCGAACGAGTTCTTGACATTTACCGCCGTGCCCATTTCGACCTAGTCCTCAACCGTTCCACTCAGGCCCAACTGCTCTTTGCCTGCATGGAGACGATGACCGGACGACTGGCGAATGCGGCGGACCTCATACGGCCTCTCGTCCAGCAACACCAAGGGCCCGAGGCTAAAGCCATGGAGTGGTTCTTGAGGGACGGATTGGCGGTCCGGAACGCGGTGGCGCACGGGTACTGGGACTCAAGGGCTGAGGGGCCTCGAGGCGGGTCAGCCCTAAGTCAACTTTGGACGCTTGTAACCAGCCTCGTCCCCCAATACCTGGCGGCTTGGATCGAGCGGAAAGGAATTGACCCCGCCGCCGGGTTCCAGTCGCTCATGCAGCAGTGCCGGGTCGCCGATCTGCCGGAGAGCGACGCAGCCCACCTGGCTCCCCGGTACGCCGGCTTTGATGCTGCCGCGATGACCCGGCAGGGCCACAACCACCTCGGTAGCGGCAACACGGCGAAGGCGCTGTCCTGCTTCGAGAGAGCGGCTGACCTTGGCGACGGTCCCGCAGCGTTAGTAGCCGGTTCGGTGTTAGCCAGGGACCCATCAGCTGCCGACCAGGCGCGTCGGTTACTTCTCCGGGCTGCCGAACTCGGCGAGGTAAGCGCGGTCCTCAGGGTGGGCGTTCTCACGTCTAGATTGGGAAATGACGACGAGGCGCGCAAGTGGTACCTGGCAGCTATTGACCTGGGCGACTCGGAGGGAGCGCTGAACCTCGGACTGCTGGAGCATCGGCTAGGGAACATAGCTGAGGCCAAGCGATGGCTGCGGAGGGCTGCGGAGGACGGTGTCGCTCGAGCGATGCGCCAGCTCGGCCTCGTGGCCGAGGGCGAGGGCGACCTCCACGCGGCCGAAGACTGGTTCATGAAGGCAGCGGAGGTGGGCTACAGCGCCGCCATGAACGACGTCGCGGTCCTCGCAATCCAACGGGGGGATGCGGAGCTGGCGCGACACTGGTGGCAGCGAGCGGCAGACGCAGGATATCAACACGCCGCGGAGAGTCTCGCCCGATTGAACAGCGGGCGACGCGCAGAAGGAGGGTGACCCCATGGAGCCGCCTGTCATTGCAGCTCTCATCGCAGCGACGGCCTCCCTCCTCGTCGCTGGCTGGAACTTCATCGCCACCCGTCGAAATCAGCACCGACTGGAGGACATCCGCCAGCAAAACGCCATCGAGTTGGAGCAGGTGCGAGCTCAGTTGCAGAGGACGCGAGCGACGGAGGACGCTCGACAGTCATACGAGTTTGAAGCACGGAAACGGCTCTACACGACGATCGAGCCTTTACTCTTCGAGCTGACGGGGGCAGCGGAATCGGCGTTCGTACGGATCACTGACCTGGCACGAGCCGCCCGCACGGGACGGCTCGAGGATCCCAACGGTTGGCTGTCCGACCCAGACCAATACTTCTTGCTTTCAACGGCCCATAGGTTGACCGTGCCACTCTCTATCACCAGAATTTGGCAGCGTCAACTAACGCTCGTCGACCTCAACCTTGACCCTCTAATCCGGTTTCGGTTCGCCGCGTCCAAGCGACTCATGTTGTCATGGAGCGAGGACTTCGCGCTCGCATCCGCGGCTCCGAGCATCGTTTACGATCCGACCCTTCACGGGCGCCAAGGGATGTACATCGGCGAGGTGGAGAGGCTGGCAGACGCACTAATCGTTGAGGAGGCGAACGGCCGACGAGTCATGTCATTCGGACAGTTCGAGGCCGCGCATCGGAGCGGTGATCCAACATTCAGCGCCGCTCTGGCGCCGCTGACCTCCGTGCTCCGGGGTTTTCACCCAGGACGACGTCCGGTCACCTGGCGCATCCTGATAGCCCAGGCGCACCTCTACCAACTGCTGCTCACGGTCAAGCGGGACCCGACCGAGGAACTGCACAAGCTCGGCGAGGCGATGATGAGGATTCCGGCGGAGTCGCGCAGCGACTTCGACTGGGGTGAGTTACCTGATGGGGTGTCGAGCAACAATCTATCTGCTTCGTTCGCCGCCGCCGAGGCTCATCTCTTGCCGGAGTTGCGGCGCACATTGGACACTTACTCCACCTAAGGGCGTGTCCCGAACGTGTCGTCAGGTGAGGGCGATGGCGATCGCGACCTGAATAGTTGGCAACGCGCCGGAATGCTCCGCTTCCGCACGGCAGCTTCACATGCACGGGGCGGGTGTCGGGGCGCCCTGTGAGGCGGCGGGCGGCGCTGGCAGAGCGCGATCCGCGCGGGAACGACCGTTCCTTGGGCAGTGGCGGCAGCCAGGTCTAGACGAGTCCTGACCGTCATCTTGACCTGCCGATGCCGCCGCCCGTCGTACTTGATGGCGCCGCCCCTCCCGGGCTCTCGGTTCAGTGGCTGGGCGGCCGCCTCGGCGTGGCAGTGCAGGACGAGGCCTTCGGGTGACGATGTCGCGGTGACGAAGCGGGAGCGTGTAGACCACGACGCCCTGCATCGCCGCGCTCAGGTTGGTGTCCTGTCCGGTGTGGCAGCTGGCGACGACGTCTACGACCTGATGGCAGCCGCGGCTCCCAGCCACGTGCCCGGCTGGTTCACCCCGGATGTGGCTCTGCTCGAGCTGGCCGTCACGGCGCTCGATCTGGCCTGCCCGGCCGGCGCCGGGCCGCTGGAGTACGAGGGGCTGCGCGAGCGCTACCTGCCGGAGGTGACGTTCCGCGGCCGGGTGGAGCACCGCAACACCCAGTACGCCCTCTATGCCGCCGCCTGCATGCGCGGCGGCCTGCAGCCCGATCTGCTCAGCGACGCCGGCTGGTGGCAGACCCCGCTGTGGCAGTACGCAGTGTTCGCCGTCGTCATCTACAGCCGGGCCGCGGCTGAGCGGCTGGCGGTGCCGGTGGGCGAGGTGGCCCGGCAGGTCGCCGAACGGCACGGCCTCGAGCTCACCGCGTGACCAGTTCGGGTCCCGGGGAGGGGCGACCACAGGCCTCCACGTGGCCGTAGGGAGCCGGCTCGCGTCACCGATCCATGACCAATGGAGCGGAGAACAGGGGTCTCCAGGGCCTGGAACTGGCCGTCCGGAGGGTCCTCCAGACCTTCGCCAAAGGCCTGACAGGCCGGCTGACTTGCGGGAATACATGCAGCGGGTGACCGGAATCGAACCCGCATGGCCAGCTTGGATGGTGTCTCGAGCCCCCACGGGCGGCAGCGGAGCTCGCGTTGATCCTCGGCGTCGCAGGGTCGAGGACGCCGGCCGGCCGCGCCCGGCGCCCGAGGCTCTGGCGCCGGCGCCCTGTCGCCCGGCTGAGCAAGGCGCGGATGGGTGCCAGACTCGGCCGGTGCAGCCGCGGCGTCTCCTGCTGATCCGCCATGCCAAGGCCGCCGGCGGCCCGGTCGACCGGGAGCGGCCACTGACTGCCGAAGGCGTGCAGCAGGCCGCGGCGCTCGGGGCCTGGCTGGAGCACGCCGGTCTGGTGCCGGACCGGGTGCTGGTGTCCCCGGCCCGCCGCGCGGTACAGACCTGGGAGCAGGTCGGCGCCGCACTGTCGACGGGAGTGCAGCCGATCGGCGACGCGCGGATTCACGACAACACCGTCGAGGCGCTGCTCGCGGCGATCCGGGAGACCCCGGAGGACGTGCGGTCGGTGGCCGTCGTCGGGCACAACCCCTCGATCGGTGCGCTGGCGGGCGTCCTCGACGACGGTCGGGGTGATCCGGTGGCGCGACGTGCCCTCGAGTCCGGGGTTCCGGCCGGGGGTGTGGCGGTGTTCGACCTCGCCGTGTCGTTCGCCGCCGTCGGGCCGGGCGTGGCGACGCTGAGGAACTTCCGGGTGCCCAGCGACTGAAGGGGACACCCCTTGATTGCCTCGAGGGCCAGGCGCGGAATCAAGCCAACTGACCTGGAGCGCGACGGCTGCTGACGGCGCCGGAACCAGGGCTTGCCGCCGAGGCGGCGAGTGAGGGGGTCGGTCATGGCCTGTCGAGAGGGCCGAACCGGAGCGGTGTGCCGCCGGAATCTCTTGAGGGCCGTCTAGACGGGCACCATGGGCCGTGCTCGCGGTGGTCGGTGCGAGCGGCGTCCGGCTAGCAAGCGACCGTCACGTGTCCAACGTCGCCTCTATGACCGAAGAGCTGCGGCGCGGAAGAAGCCTGTAGCCGCCGGCTGAGGCCACAGTCAGCGCCGACGACGAGGGCTGAGAGCTGGCCGGCGTGGTGGCAGTTCTGGTTGCAGTTGGTCGCGTTCGCGGCTATTCGTAGCCGTGCGCGGCCGTATTTGTCCGCTGGTCACACGGCTTACGGAACTGTGGCGAACCGCCATGAACGCGATCATGACGGCCTGGCAGTGTGGGGGTCAGGGGTTCGAGTCCCCTCAGCTCCACCCTTCTGACCAGGCCGTTCCTCCTCCGGAGGGACGGCCTGAGTCGTCTCTGTTGCCAGCGTGGTGGCTGCCTGGCGGCAGGCACATCGCTGGGCCTGACACGCAGAGAGGCTCGCCGCCCGGCCCGGGTGCTCGGCGCCAGACATCCAACCTCGTCAGAGAGCGCGTCGCGGCGAATCCGCCATGGCTTGTGTGACCAGCCGCGGATGTGCGATCGGGTCGTTCTGCCCGAGCGCCGACAGCCCACGCTGGGTGACCTCAGTGATCTCTCCCATCGCGTCGATGCGCCGCAGCAGACCTGTCGTGGAGTAGAAGGCCGTGAGAGGCGCGGTCAGTTCCCGGTAGACCTCCAGGCGGCGGCGGACCGTCTCGGGCTTGTCATCCTCGCGCGTGACCCACTGGCCTTCGACCAGCAGTCGGCGGCCGGAGAGGCGACGGACGACCTCGTCCTCGTCGACGACGAGCTCCAGGACGCTGTCGAGCCGATGCCCCTGCTCGGCCAATGCCTCGTCCAGGCGCTCCGCCTGGGGGATGGTGCGCGGGAAGCCGTCGAGGAGGAAACCTCCGGCGGCATCTGCCTCGGCCAGTCGGCCCGCCACCATGGCGACGGTGATCTCATCCGGCACCAGGTCTCCGGCGTCCATGAAGGCCTTGGCCCGGCGGCCGAGGTCGGTGCCGCCGCTGACGTTGGCTCGGAAGATGTCGCCGGTGGAGATGGCCGGCACGCCCAGCTGCTCGGCGATGATCTGAGCCTGGGTTCCCTTGCCCGCACCCGGCGGGCCCAGCAGGACGACGCGCATCAGAACCTCACTCCGTGGGAGGGCCGCTGGGCAGGACGCCCGTGCCGACGACGTACGTCCGGGCGTTGGTGAACTCGATCGCGCCTGCCTCGCCGAGCTCACGGCCGTAGCCGCTGCGCTTGGTGCCGCCGAACGGCAGCCTCGGGTCGGACGCGACAACGGCGTTGACGAAGAGGGCCCCCGACGTGATCCGTCGTCCCAGGGCCAGCGCGCGCTCCGGGTCGGCGCTCCAGACGCTGGCCGCGAGCCCGTAGCGGGTGGCGTTGGCGATGCGGACCGCCTCGTCGTCGTCGACGACCGCGACAACCGCGGCCACCGGGCCGAACGTCTCCTCGGCCATGACCGGCATGTCCGGCGTGACGTCCGCGAGCACCGTCGGCGGGAACCAGGCGCCCGGTCGGTCGAGCCGCTCGCCGCCGGTGAGCACGGTCGCCCCGGCGTCCACCGACCCGCGCACCTGGCGCTCCAGCCCGTCGACGAGATCGGCCCGCGCCATGGGGCCGATGGTGGTGGTCGGATCAGTGGGACTCCCGACGGTCAGCTGGGAGACAGCCTCGGCGAACCGGCGGCTGAACTCGGCGGCGACCGCCTGGTGGACGACGAACCGCTTGGCCGCCAGGCAGCTCTGCCCGCCGTTGATGAAGCGGCTCTTGACCCCGGCGGTGACGGCGAGGTCGAGGTCGGCGTCGTCGAGGACGACGAAGGGGTCGGAGCCGCCGAGTTCCAGCAGACTCTTCTTGATGGCCCGGCCGGCGGCGGCGGCGACGGCCGAGCCGGCCCGCTCGCTGCCGGTGAGGCTGACCGCGGCGATCCGGTCGTCCTCGATCAGCGCCTGGCTGACCGCCGGGACGTCCTCCTCGGCGACGACGATGCTGCGGAACACGTCCTCGGGGAGGCCGGCGTCCCGGAAGGCGCGTTCGATGGCGAGTGCGCAGCCGGTGACGTTGGGGGAGTGCTTCAGGATCGCCGTGTTGCCGGCCAGCAGGGTCGGCGCGGCGAACCGGAGCACCTGCCAGTACGGGAAGTTCCAGGGCATGACGGCCAGGACCACGCCCAGGGGCTCGTGAGCGACCCAGCTGCGCTGGTCGCCGGTGTCCACCTCGGTGGGGGCCAGCGCGGCCGGCCCGTGGTCGGCGTAGTAGTCGCAGGCGGTGGCCGACTTCTCCACCTCGGCACGCGCCTCGGCGATCGGCTTGCCCATCTCGGCGGTCATCAGGGCGGCGAGCTCCTCGGCGTCCTTGCGGAGCTGAGCGCCGATCGCCCGGATGATCTCGGCTCGCCTCTCCACCGGGGTCGCGGCCCAGGACGCTTGCGTGTCGGCGACCGAGGCGAGAACGGAGAGCACCTCGTCGACGTCGGAGCCGGGATAGCTGGTCAGCGGCTCGCCGGTGGCCGGGTCGACCGTGGTGACGGTGGAAGGCACGAGCACTCCTAGCAGGTCGTGGGTCAGCGGCGGTTGCCGAGCCGGCCGATGGCCCAGCCCAGGACGAACACGTCGGCGAGGACGAGGGCGGCCGTCAGCCGACGGCGGACTGTCGGCGAGATGCCGAGCAGGGCGAATGCGTCGAGCTCGGCGGCGGCCGGCACGGGGGCGACGGTCCGGGCTGCCGGCGACGGAGCCGGTCCGGTGGCCGGCGCGGCTGAGTCCGCCGCCGAAGGAGCGGGAGCCGGTGCCCGCTCGGTCGATCCGGCTGCAGCACCGGCGTCCGAGGTCAGCAGGGCGGCGAGGTTCGCGGCAAACTGACCGACGATCTTGTTGGCCACGTCGTTCATCACGCCCCGACCGAACTGGGCGGGCTTGCCGGTGATGGCCAGGTCGGTGGTCGTGGTGACGGTGGTGCTCCCGGCGTCCTCGGTGAGGACGGCGGTGACGGTGGCGCTCGCGGTGCCGTTGCCCTTGGCGTCCTTGCCCGTGCCTTCGATGACGACCGTGCTGGTCTCGGGGTCGGCCTGGACGAACCGGGCCTTGCCCCGATAGGTGAGTCCGATGGGACCGAGCTTGACCTTGACGCTGCCGGTGAAGGCGTCGCCCTCGACGGACTCCAGGGTGGCGCCTGGCATGCAGGGCGCGATGCGCTCGGGGTCGTTGAGCGCCTTCCACGCGATGTCGAGGGGGACGGGGACGGTGAAGGTCTGGTTGAGTTCCATGCCTGCTTCCTGGGGGTCGTGTCGGGCGACCGGCGGCGTCAGGTGAGGTCGACGGCGAAGGAGCTGACCCGCAGCGACCGGTCGGGGAGGACGGTGTACTCCAGGCCGCCGACCCACGGCGGCTCGCCGGGGTCGTCGCCCAGGTGGGCCAGCGCGCAGGCGCGCAGGACCGGGGAGTGCGTGACCGCCACGGTCAGCCCTCCCGCGGGCCCGCCGGGATCGGCCAGGCTGCCGGCGAAGGCGTCGAGGCGGCGGGCCAGGGTGGCCGCGTCGTCCCCGGGGACGGCGGACAGCCGCAGCCACCAGCCGATCCGATCGGGGTGGTCGAAGAACTCGGAGAAGAAGGGGTTCGCAGCCGCCGCGTCCTCCGTCATCCCGGGCACCTGTTCGGCGAGGGCGGCGGCACTGCTGACCATGTCGACCCGCTCGCCGGCCACGTACACGTCGGGATTGCGCAGCGCGAAGGCCACGCGCGGCCCGTCGACCTCGGCGCCCTCGCTCCGGGCGCCCTCGGCCACGGCCTCGGCGGTCTGCCGGGTACGCAAGGTCCCGCCGGTCAGGACGCGGAAGGCCGGCCTCTCCTTGCCGAGCTCACGGCCGACCTGCCGGGCGATCTCCACCCCGTTGTCCGTGAGCGGGACGTCCCCCCGATGCGAGGCGATCTCGCTGTGGCGCACCAGCAGCAGCCGGTGCGCCACAGCGACGTCGGGGCCGGACGGCTCAGACATCGATCGTTTCGTACGTCTTGACGCTGCGCTCGGCCAGGTACTCGAGGATGTAGCCGAACACGTTCTCCTGGAAGTGCGGCGTGTTCTTGTGGTCCTCGTAGGCCTGCGCGTCCGTGTACTGCTCGTAGAGGAAGAAGGTCTCGGGGTCCTCCGGGTTGACCTGCGCCTGGTAGAAGACGTTCCCCGGCTCGGCACGCGACAGCGGCGTCATCTTCTTGATCACGTCGGTGACCCGCTTGGCCTCTCCGGGCTTGGCCTTCCAGGTGGCTGCGACGACGAACGCCATGTCAGTTGTCCTTCCGATTGGGTGTTCCGACGGTGTTGCGCAGGACGCCGATGGGGCCGGCTTCCATCTCGATGACGTCTCCTGGCTGCAGCCAGCGGTCCAGTTCCAGCCCGGAGCCGCCGGTGGCGGTGCCGGAGCCCAGCACCTCACCGGGCAGCAGGGTCTGGTCCTGAGCGGCGTAGGCGATGAGGTCACCGAAGCTGTGGTGCATGGCGGCGGTGGTGTCTCCGCCCCAGCGCTCCCCGTTGACACGTACCTCGAGCTCCAGCGTGGCGAGGTCGATCTCGTCGGGGGTGACGATGCACGGGCCGAGGACGTTGGAGCCGTCCCACTCCTTGGCCTTGGCCGGGCCCATCCCGACCGGCAGCTCGCGGCGCTGGACGTCCCGGGCGGACATGTCGTTCCAGATCGTGAAGCCGAAGACGTGGTCCAGCGCCTCAGCGGCGGTGACGTCCTTGCACGGCCTTCCGATCACCGCGGCGAGCTCGAGTTCGTGGTCGAGCTGTTCGGTGTAGGAGGGCCAGGCCAGTTCCGTGTCGGGTCCGGTGACGGTGCTGCCGACGCTGCGGTAGAAGGCAGGGACCTCGTACCACTCGGCGGGGATGTCGCGGCCGAGGTTCTTGAAGGCGTTCTTCAGGTGTCCCTCGAAGGCGAGGAAGTCCCGGAACGACCGGGGCTGCAACGGTGCCAGCAGCCGCGCGCCCGGCACGGGGCGCTCGGTCCCCCGGGGTGCTCCGGCCTCGATGAAGGCGACCATGTCGCCGTCGAAGCCCACGTCGAGCACGGTGTCGCCGTCGAGCCGTCCCACCCGGCCGGCGCCGCCGGGAGCCGCGTAGGTCACGTACTTCACGAGCCGACCTCCTGGACCGCGTCGATGATCTTGACGTAGCAGCCGCAGCGGCACAGGTTGCCGCCGAGGGCCTCGGCGATCTGTTCCCGGGACGGGCAGGTGCGCGCCGCGGAGCACTCGCCGAGGAAGGACTTGGAGGTCAGCACCATCCCGGGGATGCAGTAGCCGCACTGGAAGGCGTGGTGCCGGTCGAAGGCCTGCACCACCGGGTCGTCGCCCGGGAGCCCTTCGACGGTGGTGATCGCCCGGCCCTGGGCGAGGGGTGCGAGCAGGATGCAGGAGGAGATGGGCTGGCCGTCCAGCAGCACCGTGCAGGCGCCGCAGAGTCCGACGCCGCAGGTGCCGCGCGCCCCGAGCAGCCCGAGCTGGTCGCGCAGGACCTCCAGCAGCATGACCCCCTCGTCGACCTCGAGGTCGACCGGAGCGCCGTTGACCTGCAGGGTGATGTTCACGCGTACTCCCTGTCCTGTTCGGTGGCGGGGTCCTGTGCGGTCGCGAGCACCCGTTCGGGGGTGAGCGGCAGCTGGGTGGGCCGGTAGCCGAGGCTGGCCAGGGCGTTGCCGATGGCCAGCGGCACCGGGGGCAGGGCCGTCTCGCCGAGTCCGTGCACCTCGGCGCCCTCGACCTCGAGGATGGTCTGGCTGATCGCCGCGCAGTCCAGGGCGGAGGGGATGTTGTAGTCGGAGAGATTGGGGCCGACGACCTGACCCTCGTCGAAGACGATCTCCTCGAACAGCGTCGTGCCGATCGCCATGATCATCGAGCCCTCCTGCTGCAGCTCGGCGGCGGCCTTGTTCACCACCCGGCCGGCGTAGGAGGCGGCGTGCAGCCGGCGCAGGGTGAGCACGCCGGTCTCCTCGTCCACGTCCACCTCCGCCGAGGCCGCACCCTGGTGCCAGTGCGAGGAGGCGATGCCCTGTCCGGTGTCGACGTCCAGGCCGCCCTGGTTCGCGATGCGGCCGTGCCCGGAGTCGGTGCCGTTGTCCTTCATGTCGGCGACGGCGGCCTCGAGTGCGCGGCTCATCATGTGCGTCGAGCGGCTGGAGGTGGTGCGGGTGTCGTAGGGCACCCGGTCGGTGTCCGGCGGGGGCACGTCGACCTGGTCGGTGTCCACGCCGAGCAGTTCGGCGGCGAGCTGGGCGATCGCCTTGGCCGAGCCCTGGCCCATCTCGGTGGTGGCGCTGAGCACCTCGTACCGGTCGGGGCCGGTGCGGCGGATGCCGACCTCGGCGCGGCTGGGGGTCTGCATCCCCTTGAGCATCACGGCGATGCCCTTGCCGGGGTTGGAGCCGCCGGGCTCCCAGTCCACGGCGCGGGCGGCGTCGTCGAGCAGTTCCTCGAAGTGGACGTCGTGCATGGTCTCGCCGGTGCAGTAGACGTCGCCGTCGACGAGCAGGTTCTTGCGGCGCAGCTCGACCGGGTCCATGCCGAGTGCCTCGGCCATGAGGTCGGTGACCCGCTCGGAGGCCCACACCGACTGGGTGGCGCCGTAGCCGCGGTAGGCGCCGGCCGGCGGGAGGTTGGTGTAGATGCAGTAGGAGTCGACGGCGACCGCGTCGAACCGGTAGGGGCCCACTCCGGCGTAGCCCATCTTCATGGCGACCCCGGGGCCGCAGTCGGCGTAGGCGCCGGTGTTGACCCAGCACCACACCCGCTTGGCGACGAACCGCCCGTCGCGGGTGGCGCCGAGCCGGATCCGCACGGTGGCCGCGTGCCGGGTCAGGGTGACGAACTCCTCGTCCCGGTCCAGGGCGAGCCGGACGGGTCGCTCCATGCGCTGGGCCACCGCGGCCGCGATCGCCTCGGTGCGGACGAAGGTCTTCGCCCCGAACGAGCCGCCCATCGGCGGGACGACGACCCGGATGTCGGTCTCCGGGACGCCGAACAGACCCGCGAGGTCCTGGCGCATGTTGAACGGGGTCTGGGTGCCGGTGATGAGCTCGAGTCGGCCGTCGGTCCAGGTGGCGATGCAGGCGTGCGGCTCCATGGCCACGTGCTGCACCGCCGGCATGGTGAACGTCTCGTCGACGATCACGTCCGCGGCCGCGAAGCCCTCCGCGCCGTCGTCCGGCACGGGGTCGGCGGAGAAGGGGTCGCCCTGCGGGATCCCCTCCGTGCGGATCCGGAACCGGTGGCAGATGTTGGTCCCGTCCAGGGGCCGCATGCCGAAGTAGGCCGAGTCGCTGAGGCTGACGGGGATGGTCTCGTGCACCAGGGGAGCGCCGGGGCGCAGGGCGTCGCGCTCGTCGAAGACCGCCGGCAGCTCCTCGTAGCTGACGTCGACCAGCGCGGCCGCGGCTCGGGCCGTGGCCTCGTCGGGGGCGGCGACGACGGCGACCGGGTCGCCGACGTGCCGGGCGATGCCGGCGAGCACGTGCTGGTCGGAGATCTGTGCGCCGTAGCGGCCGAGGCCCTCGACGTCGGCCGGGGTCAGGACGACGACGCCGTCCGGGACGAACGAGGTGTCGACACCGGTGACCCGGGCCGCGGCGTGCGGCGAGCGGACCAGCCGGGCGTGCCACATGCCGGGGACGGTGAGGTCGTTGGGGTAGCGGATCTGGGCGCGGATGCGGGGGTCGGTCATGCCACGTGCTCCTGAGGGGTGGCCTTCCGGGTCAGCAGCGCCGCCGGGGTGAGGTCCTCGAGCGCGCGACGGACCTCGACGGCGATGGCTCGTGTGCGGTACGCGGCCGAGCCGCGGTTGTCGCTGATGGGGTCGATGCGCTCGGCGTAGCCGCGCGCGATGTGCCGGACGCCGTCCTCGTCCCCCGGGACCCAGGTGGCGCACAGGTCGGGGAAGGACTGCGGGCGCCCGGACACGGCGCCGACGACGACCGAGGCGGCGCCCTGGTGCAGGACGGCGGCGACGGACACGCTCGGCCGGTCCTCCCGGCTGCGGGTGAGCAGCTTGCGGTAGGTGGCGTGGTGCCGGCCGCGGGGGACCAGCACCCGCGTGATGAGCTCGTCCTCCTCGAGGCTGGTCTCGTAGTGGTCGAGGATGAGGTCGGCGACCGGGATCCGCCGCAACCCGCGGACGCTGAGCGCCTCCACCCAGGCGTCGCAGGCCACGAGCATGGCCGGCGGGTCGGAGGCGTAGTCCGCGTCGCCGAGGACGCCTCCGATGGTGGCGGCGTTGCGCACGCGGGGGCTGGCGACGACGGCGAAGACCCGCTGGATGCCCGGCCACCCGGCGGCGATCTCGGGGTGCAGCTCGATCTGCCGATGGGTGACCATCGCGCCCAGCGCAAGCTCCGCGCTGGTGGAGATCTGCCGCAGCTCACGGACGTTCTGCAGCGAGATCCAGTCCTCGCTGCTGAGCAGGCCCTGTCGGGTGAGGATGCCGACGAAGGTCCCGCCGGCCACCACGGTGGCATCGGGGTGGGCGGTCTTGAGCTCCACCGCCTCGGCGACGGTGCGGGGCGCCATCCAGGTCACGTCGTGTGCTCCTGATCGTGGTTCGTGGACGTCGGAGTGCAGTGGTGGCCAGGGGGCACGGGGGCGGTGCGCCGCCGCGCCCCCTGGCAGCCGCCGCTCAGACGGTGGTGATCGGCCGGGACTGCAGCAGGTAGAGGTCGCCGGCGGCGTCGAAGGCCCACTCGATGTCCTGGGGCACGCCGTGCAGGTCGGCGAGCTTCTGGCCCATCCGCGCCAGGGCCACGCACTCGTCGTCGGTGAGCACCCGCTCGGCGTCGACGACCTTGGACTTCTTCACGGCCCCCTGGCGGGAGAGCGTGTAGTTGTCCGGGGTGACCTCGCCGGAGACGACGGCCTCCCCGAGGCCCCGGGCGGCCTCGACGACCATGCGGTCCTTGCGGCCGTGCACCGGGTCGACGGTGAACAGGACGCCGGACTTCTGGCTGTCGATCATCTGCTGGACGACGACGGCCATCGCGACGTCCTCGAGCGACCCCTTCTCCTGGCGGTAGAAGACGGCGCGGTCGGTGAAGAAGGACAGCCAGCACTCGACGACGTTGTGGAGCACCGCCTCGAGACCGTCGGTGTTGAGGAAGGTCTCCTGCTGGCCGGCGTAGCTCGCGCCCTCGGAGTCCTCGGCGCAGGCCGAGGAGCGCACGGCGACCAGGCCCTGGAGCTTCGCGTACTCACGCTCGATGAGCTCGCGGGGCGGGCGGGCGGCGGCGACCAGAGCGCGGGCGGCCTCGACGTCGTTGCGACGCATGGCCTCGCGGAGCGCCTCCTCGTCGACGGCGGCGGCGAAGGCGGCCGAGGTGATGACGAAGCCCGGGGGAACAGGCAGCTCCTCGGCGGTCATGGTCGCCAGGCTGGCGCCCTTGCCACCGGTCAGCTCGACCACCTGGCAGCGCGGGTCGCTGAAGGGCAGGACGAGCGGCCGGTCGTGCGTCGACACAGCACCGGGTTGCTCGGCGGTCGGGGGCGGGAGGATCGCGGTCATCGTGTTCCTCTCAGAGGGCGTGGGTGGACGCGGTCGGGGAGTCGGTCAGGATCTCGACACGGCCCGTGGAGCCGTTGACGCGCACGCGGTCACCGGTCTTGATCCGGCGGGTGGCGTCGGAGGTGCCGACGACGGCCGGGATGCCGAACTCGCGGGACACGACGGCAGGGTGCGAGGCCATCCCGCCGGCGTCGGTGACCAGGCCGGAGATCTTGGTGAACAGCACGACCCAGGCCGGGCTGGTCATCCGGCAGACGATGATCTCGTCGCGCTGCACCTCGCTGAACTGCTCCGGGGAGAGCACGACCCGCGCGGTCCCCTCGACGACGCCGGCCGAGGCCGGGAGGCCCGGGATCTCGCCCGCGTGCGAGGGCGCTGGACGCTCCAGCTTCTCGGGGAAGGCCCACAGCGAGAGGTAGGGGAACGCCACGGCCTCCTTGGTGGCCGTGCCGACCCAGTCGCGCGGACGCAGCTCGTAGGCGTCCTCGCGGGCATCGCGACGGTCCCCGACCAGCTCCTGGGCGTCGAACGAGTTGGTGCCGGCCATGAGGCGACGCAGCTCGTTGTACTTGAGGTACATGACGTCCTCGGGGTCGTCGAGCTTGCCGTCCGAGACCAGCTTCTTGCCGATGGCGATGAGCACCAGCCGGACCCGGGCGTTGGTGCCCTGGTCGATGTAGAAGTGGTGGTCCGGGGTGAGCGGGTTCATCCGCAGGCTCAGGTCGAGCGCGCGCTCCAGCTCGGCGCGTGCGGGGCCGGGCTCCACACCGACGAACACCTCGGCCTTCGCCTTCTCCAGGTCCTCGGCCACGGCCTTGAGCTCGGAGGGGTAGTCGTAGTCGGACTCGAGGTAGCCGCGGACCGCCTCGACGATCGGGGCCGGGTTCTCCCGCCAGGTCTTGAAGGAGAACTCGTGGGCGTACATCCACTTGAAGCCGAAGGTCTTCTGGTAGGGCTCGATGTGCTCGGCGAGGAACGCGCGGCCCTCGTCGGTGCCCTCGAGGGCGCGGATCACGTCACCGGCGGTGGGGCGGGTGAACGCCCGGGCGACCTCGCCCTGCTCCTTCTTGACCCACTCCTTGATCTTCCAGAGCTCCTCGATGGAGTCCCAGTTGCGGTTCTCGGTGGAGCTCTGCAGCCGCCCCATCAGCGCCGAGTGGTCGCCCTCACCCTTGGCCGCCGCGATGGCCGCGTTCAAGGCCAGGGTCGAGGAGAACTGGGCGAAGTTGAGCACCCAGTGGATCTGCCAGTGCCGGTCGTGCATGTCGATCGCGTCCTCGAGCAGGATCGCGAGCTCCACCAGGCTGGCGTTGTCGTAGTCGTACTCGTCGAACCGGAGGAAGTTGCGCTCCATCTCCGGCCGCAACCGGTCGCGCCACCACACGAGGAAGTTCTCCGCGTAGTACGGCAGCGTCCAGCCCATGTACCCGCCGAGCTCCGCGGGGTCCTGCGGGTCCAGCGGCACGCGCGGGGTGTAGCGGCTGCCGTACTCGGAGGCCTCGGCGGACAGTCCCGGCGTCGCGGGGATCGCCGCGGTGTACACGTAGCCGTTGACGATCTTGGAGATCCAGTCGGAGGCGAACGGGGTACCGAAGCGCCGGAACATGTAGTCGCACTTCAGCCACCAGCCGCCGATGTCGGCGTACATGGGGGAGACGGGGTTCGGGATGTGCAGGTCGTCGTGCACCCAGAACAGTTCCTGCTGTCCGGCCTCCCACTGCACGGGGAACTCGTCGTCCCCGAAGAAGGTCGCCAGGACGGTGTCGTCGCTCATGCCCACTCCGGTCTTGGGGTGTCGGGGTTGGTGAGGGGCGGTGCGTCGGCGGCCGCCCTCTGGCGGGCCGAACTATCGATAATCTGGCAGAGGCATGTGACGCGCGTCAACCCCGATGCCAGGTCTTTCGTGACGACGGTCGCAGCGATGGGCTACTGGCCCCTCGATCGCTGTGGTTGACAGCACAAGCGGGCGAGCTACTATCGATAATCAAGCAGGCCGCCGGGGGCGGTCCTCACCCGAGGGAGAACGAGTGGATCGGCCACTTCGCCGCAACGGCGTCCTGCGCGACCAGATCAAGGACCTCATCGTCGAGCGCATCCTCGATGGCACCTACGGTCCCGGTGAGCGCGTCAAGGAGAGCGTGCTCGCCGCCGAGTTCGGCGTCAGCCAGGCGCCGGTCCGCGAGGCGCTGCGCGACCTGGAGGCGATGCGGTTCATCGAGTCGCAGCCGCACAAGGGTGCTCGAGTCCGCGAGGTGACCGTCGAGGAGCTCGGCCAGATCTACCCGGTCCGGGCGGCTCTCGAGGAGGTCGCCGGCCGGGAGGCCGCGACGCGGATCACCGAGGACCACCTGGGCGCGCTGCAGGACCAGCTCTCCGGTATGCGACAGGCCGCCGACGCCGGCGACCTCCACGCGCTACTGGTCCACGACACCCGCTTCCACGAGATCATCGTCGAGGCCTCGGGGAACCAGGTGCTCCTCGACGTGTGGCGCTCGCTCCGGGTCGAAGCCAGGACCGTGGTCAGCGTCCTGCGCGGCCACTCCGACCTGCACGCGATCGCGGAGCTCCACCGCCCCGTCCTCATGGCCGTCCAGTTCCGCGACCCGGACCTGGCCGGCAAGGAGATGCGCGCGCACATCGAGTTCTTCGGCGCATCCCTGATGAACCGCGTGAACGCGGCACAGGACAGCTGACCCTTCCCGCCCACCGCCCGCACCCACCCAGCCCGACGGAGGCCTCGATGCAGCAGCTCAACGACCGCGTGTTCACCGAGACGAAAGTGCGCGGGTGCAACCCCAGCTTCGTGGTCACCTCGGCCGGCCCCGTCGTCATCGACACGCCCCAGCTCCCGACCCGGGCGGTCGAGATGCGCCGGTTCGTGGAGACGTTCGGCGAGGTCCAGTACCTGATCAACACCGAACACCACGTCGACCACATCTTCGGCAACTACTACTTCCGCGGCGCCGGCGCGGTGGTCAACCACAAGGGCCTCTACGACAACTTCATGACCGTGTACCCGGAGCTCGACCCCTTCGAGTACGCGCGCGAGGCCCTGGCCACCGACGACCCCGATGGCGTCGCGCTGTTCCCCGACCGCGACGAGTACTACGAGGACCCGAACAAGGGGCAGATCGTCTTCACCGGTGACCTGTCGCTACGCGTCGGGCAGCACGACTTCCACCTGCTGCACACGCCCGGGCACACGCCCGGCCAGCTCGCGGTGTACGTGCCGCAGGAGCGGATGGTCTTCACCGGCGACAGCGTCTTCTGCGAGTGTCAGACCTGGCTGATGACCAGCGACGTCGACCAGTGGCTGGCGTCGCTGGAGATCATCCGCTCGCTCGACGTCGACACCGTCGTGCCTGGCCATGGGCCGGTCACCGACCTGTCCTACGTGGACAAGCAGCGCGCGGCCTTGCTCAGCTGGAAGGCCGCCGTCGCCGAGGCGGTCGCTGCCGGCTGGACCAAGGAGGAGACCCAAGCGCGGGTCAAGTTCCCCACGCTCGGCCCGGTCGACATCGGCCAGGAGTACATGCTCGAGTACGTCGAGACGTTGAACGCCGGCTCACTGTTCGACAAGTTCGCGGCGCGCCGAGCGGCACCGGTTCCTCCCCGCAGCAGCTGAGCGCCGACACCATGTGGAGGCCGCGCCGCGGCGAGAAGACGAGCGCCGCAGGCGTGATGGGCACGTTCACCGCCTCCGAGGCGCCCTCCGAGGCTCGGGTGTTCGTGGCCTGGGGAGGCGAGGCGGTCTTCGTGTGGCCGGTTCGGCCGGTTGGTGACGTGCAGAGCAGCCGTCGTCCTCGGTGATGGGCGCTGGCCTGGCTGCCGCCGAGGCAGTGGTCCGAGGATGGGGCAGCTCGGCGCGGTGGGCGTCGGGCCGATCCCGAGTCGAGCAGGCCCCCGGGTCAGCCGTTCACCCGGGCGTCGGCCACGACGGCGAACCACCGGGTCACGTTGGGCGCGGACTCCAGACCCTCCAGCACTGTGCGCTTGTCGAGGAACGCAGGATCGTCATGCCAGGCCATCCAGTCCTCGCGGCTGTTCCAGGTGCCGACGATCACCCGCGACAGGGGGTCGTCCTCGGGAGTCAGCAACTGGCCGGAGACCCAGCCCGGCATGCGTTGTGCGGACTCGAAGCGTTCGCGCATCGCTGCGTCCCACTCCTCCTGACCCCCAGGCCGCAGCTTGCTGGTGGTGAGCACGGTCATCATCGCCTGCTCCCTCGCCGAAGGACCCGCTCCTACCGACTCTTCCGTGTCCGTGGGCCAGTCAGTGGAAACCCGGACACCACGGATCACCCACCGTCCCCGGGTAGCTGCGGGCCTCCGCCGAGGATCGTCGCCGCGCTGAGTTCGGAGGACCACGTCGCAGGCGTGGCTCCCCCCATCACGGGTTGGCCCTACCCGCGCTCTGGCGACAGGTGGTCAACGGCCGGAGCGATACGCATCCCGGCGGTGCGCGACATCGACGACGGTCACCGTGTGACTGTCGTCGTCGATGCGATAGACGACCCGGTAGGTGCCGCGGCGCGCGCTGTGCCGGTCCTCCAGCGGGGGACGGAGCTGCTTGCCGACCCGCTGCGGGCTGTCCAGCAGTGGGCCGGTGATGAACTCGTACGCGGCCGCGGCGACCGCCTCCGGCAGGTACTCGGCGAGCTGGCGGCGGGCGGTCGGCGTGATCGCCAGGACGTAGGGCGCCGGCTGCCCAGTCACCTGCCGGAGCCGAGGCGGCGGCGCATGGCCGCGTCCAGCTCCTCACGCGTCTCGACCTCGCCGCGGGCCAGCTCGGCATCCGAGGTGTGCAGTCGCCGCATCGTGTCGGCATCGGCCAGGATCTCGATCGTCTCCTCCAGGGACTCGAGGTCCTCCGTCGCCACCAGGACGGCCGACGGCTTGCCGTGGACTGTCACGTAGACCCGCTCGTGCTGGCCACTGACCCGGGCCACCAGGGCAGACAGGTGCGCCTTGGCGTCTGCCAGCGACAGCGTCGTCATGGTCACAAGTATGACCAGATAGCCGTGCATCGTCCAGGTGAGCCCATCACGAGCCCCCGAGGCAAGGAGGCCGTCCGATCATCAGCGCTCAATGGTCGGTCAGGCGGCTGTCGTGTGGTGCCACCATGGTGGCCTGACAACGGTGTTCATGGTCGTCCGCAGGAGTCCGCCGACGACGATGTCGCCTCCTGACCTGCGCAAATGAACTCCGGCGTACCGCCCCGGACCCCCCTCAGCCGCCCTGGCAGTGTGGGGGTCAGGGGTTCGAGTCCCCTCAGCTCCACCCCGATGACCAGGCCGTTCTCCTTCGGGAGAGCGGCCTGAGTTGTCTCTGGTCGCAGTTGTGGTTGCAGTTTGCCCACCCTCACCTGGCAGCAGGAGGGTGCTCATCCGGTCCGCCGCCTCCCGAGCCAGGGCCGGCATGACGTGGCTGTAGATGTCCATCGTCGTGCGCATCTGGCTGTGGCCGAGCAGCTCCATGACCACCCGCGGGTGGACGTTCTCGCTCAGCAGCAGGGTGGCGGCGGTGTGCCGGCCGTCGTGCAGGCGGACGTGCCGGACGCCGGCGGACTGGAGCAGACGGCTCCACTCGTCGTAGTCGCTCTTCTTGTCGATCGGCCGGCCGTTGGGCTGGGCGAAGACGAGGTCCTCGTCGTGCCACTCGGAGCCGACCGGCATCCGCTCGCCGAGCTGCGCGGCCCTGTGCCGGTGCAGCTCGGCGACCAGGGGCAGCGGCAGCGCCAGGGTGCGGTGGCTGCGCTTGCTCTCGGGCCCTCTCAGATCAGTCCACCGCCCCGGACGCGGTGGAGGCTGCGCCGCACCGTCAGCGTGTTGTTCAGCAGGTCGACGTCCTCCCACTGCAGCGCAAGGGCCTCGGACTGGCGCAGGCGAGGGCGAGGGCGATTGTCCAACGGGCGGAGTTGCGGACGTGCGCCGCTGCCTCCAGGACTGCGCGGGCCTACTCCAGCTCGAGGGCGGTGGCGATGTCGCTCGCACGCTGCGGAGGAGGGTCGACGAACGCGGCGACGTTGCGGGGGACGTGGCCGCGCTGGACCGCGACGGTGAGGGCCCGGGACAGGATCCGGTGGTGGCGCAGCACGGAGGCGGGGGAGTGGCCGGCGTCGAGCAGGGCCGTGTAGAGCTGGTCGAGGTGCTCGGGGCGTAACCGGTCCATCCGGTGACGTCCGATGCCGGGCATGAGGTGCTGGCGGACGGCGGACTCGTGGCTCTTCAGGGTCCGCTGGCGTACACGGCGGGCCGCGATGGTGGTGAGCCAGTGCTCGAGCCACCTGCCCCGTGATCTTGCTGTTCTGCAGTCGGAGCGCCAAGCAGGTGGTGGCTCGGGTACAGGCGGTCGCGGGCGCGAGCGCAGGCCCGGGGGCGCTGCGCATGTCTTCCGAGGCGGCCTCAGGGCGACCGCTGGGCGGCAGGGCTTCATCCGCTCGGGGACGGAACCTCGCTGGGCGAGTACGTTGCTAGCTGCGCCGCACCAGCGGCCTCTGACAGGTCATGCAGTTGGCCTAGTGGATCACGAGCCACCCGCCACGGGCGACTCACTCCGGGGTCGAGGGCCTTCGTCGACCAGCCGGACCTGACAGAGCGGACCGCGATGAGCCCCGACGATCAGCGGCCGCCCGAGCCCCTGGACGTCCATGACGCCTTCGCTCAACTCGGCTGGCTGTCCTTCAGCGACACCTCCCTGGAGGGGATGCTGGAGAAGATCGCCGCCCTGGCCAAGCTGGTCATCCCCGGCGTCGCGGAGGCCTCGGTCAGCCTGGTGGTCAACGACAAGGCCACCACCGCCGCCTTCACCGGCAAGCTGGCGCTCGACCTCGAGGAGTCCCAGTACGGTCGTGGCTACGGCCCGTGCCTGGAAGCGGCGGTCGGTGAGGAGATCCGAGAGATCACCGACGCCCGCGAGGAGAGGCGCTGGCCCGACTACGCCCAGGTGTGCGTCGAGCACGGCTCGCTGAGCTCCATGTCGGTCCCCGTACCGGTACGGCAGGCCGTCCACGGTGCACTGAACCTCTACGCGGTCGAGGCCGACGCCTTCGACGACGAGGCCAGAGACGTCGCCCGAGCGTTCGCCTCCTACGTCGCCGTGGCGGTGCACAACATGCACCTCTACGAGAGCACCCGTGAGCTCGCCCAGAACCTGGACCGGGCCATGCAGACGCGGGCCGTCATCGAACAGGCCAAGGGCATCCTGATGAGCCAGCGGCGCTGCAACGCGGCAGAGGCCTTCCAGTTGCTCGCGGCCGCCTCGCAGCGGTCCAACCGCAAGCTCCGCGACATCGCCCAAGCCGTTGTCGACGGTGTGAGTCACACCCCGGGCAGCGAGGCCTAGTCAGCGGCGACGACGTCCTGGGTCCGTCCCCGAACAGGGCGGCTCCCAGGCGCCGCCCGCGATGGCGACGTGCCCGTCGTCCTCCGGCTCATGGGTCCGCGGAGCCGGCATGGCTCCCTCGTTCTCCGGCTGGTCCTGTCGCTCGCGTCGGAGGCAGCGCGCCGCGTCGGCGCCGACCGCCCCGGGTGTTCGAAAGGCGGCCCCGCCACCCCCCGGTCTGGAGTGGCGGGGCCTGACCGCGGCACGCCCCCCGGGTGGCCGCCGCGGCTGTCTGGGGTGCGAGCAGACGTCATTGGGCTCGCTGGTGGACCGCCTGGTCAGCGGATCGCGGGGACCGGGATCGGACGAGCGGCAGTTCGCCGGTGAGGACCAGGTGCTCGGCGATCTGGCGGACCTTGACGTTCCTGCTCATGGACACCGTAGCGAGGGCTTGGAAGGCCTGCTCGGGGGTCAGCTTGTGGCGCTCGATCAGGATGCCCTTGGCCTGCTCGATGACCGCTCGGGACTCGAGCGCGATCTGGAGGTTGTCGGCCGTCTCCCGGGCCTTGCGGTACGCCTGGACGGTGCCGGCGGCGACCGCCGCGTAGGGGGCGAACCCGGTGGCCACCGCTCGGCTGGCCTCGTCGAAGGCGTCCGGCCTCCGGGCGTAGACGTTCAGCGATCCCGCGACCTGCTCCTCCCCGGCGAGGACCAACGGCACGGCCAGCAGACTGAGGACGCCGTGTTCGGCGACGTACCGGGCGTAGTCCGGCCACCGGCTGTCCACGCGGGTGTCGCCGATCTCGACCAGGACGCCGTCGCGGGCGGTGTGCAGGCACGGCCCGTCCCCGCGGCGGTACTGGGCCTCGTCGAGGCCGAGGGCCAGCGGCCCGGTGTCGACGACTGTTCTCGGCTCGTCCTTGATCAGCAGCGTGACCGATGCCTCCGGGTCACCGGGCATGACCCTCTTGGTGAGGTCGGCCATCGATTGCAGCAGGCTCTCCATGGAGAGTTCCCGCAAGGACCGCTGGCCCAGGTGCTCCAGCGCCTCGGCCGCTTCGATGGATCGTTGCTTCTCGCTGCGGGCCACCGCGGGCCTCCGGTCCGATCGATACCGGGGCGCGACCTCGGCGGCGAACCCCACGGTGGGCTCCGCATCTGCGCTACGCCGCTGCCTGACGCAACATCGGCGCCCGACACCGGGCGCCGATGGAGAGCCTATCCGACTGCCTGGTCCGCCGGTCCTCGTAGGTGGCGGAGACGTGTTCCACACCGGCGAACTGCCCAGCAGTTCCGCCTGGCACGAGGACCCGGGGTGACCGGTCTCGCAGGACACCCGGGAGCGTCCACGCCGGCGGATCACGCCGACCTCGGCGATCACGGCGGGGACGAACAGCACGATGGACCGGGCGACCGGCATGGACGGCAGCCTGCCAAGTGATCGATATCATCGGCCTATGACGATGACAGCGCCCGCTCGCGAGCCCTCGTCCGCGGTCAGCGAGACGGCGGCACTGTCGGCTGCCGCGTGCGTGTTCCGCAGCCTGGGTGACGCGACGCGGCTGGCGATCCTGCGGCACCTGTCGCTGGGCGAGCACAAGGTCGTCGACCTGACCGCTCACCTGGGTCTGGCGCAGTCCACCGTGTCGGCCCACCTCGCCTGCCTACGGGACTGCGGCCTGGTGTCCTCGCGGCCGCAGGGGAGGGCGTCCATCTGGTCGCTGGCCCATCCCGCCGAGCTGCTCGACGTCCTGGCCGCCGCCGAGCGGCTGCTCGCGGCCACCGGCGACGCGGTCGAGCTGTGCCCCACCTACGGAGAGGCGGCGAACCGGTGACCACCGTGCACGCGCGCCCGGAGCCCACCGCGGCCGCCCGGGCACGGCTGGGCCGCCGCGCCCAGTGGCTGGCCGGCGCCAGCGTCGCCTACAACGTGGTCGAGGCCGCGGTCGCCGTCACCGCGGGTCTGGTCGCCGGGTCGGTCGCGCTGGTCGGGTTCGGGCTGGACTCCGTCGTCGAGGTCTCCAGTGGGCTGATCATCCTGTGGCAGTTCCGGCACCGGATGCCCGAGTCGCGCGAGCGGCAGGCGCTACGGCTGATGGCCCTGGCCTTCTTCGCCCTGGCCGCCTACGTGACAGCCGAGTCGGTGCGCGCGCTGTTCTCCGCCGGCGAGCCGGAGTCCTCGCCGGTCGGCATCGGACTGGCGGTCGCCTCACTGGTGATCATGCCGTTCCTGTCCTGGGCGCAGCGCCGCACCGGCCGGGCGCTGGGCTCGGCGACGGTCGTTGCCGATTCCACCCAGACGCTGTTGTGCACCTACCTGTCGGCGGTGCTGCTCGTCGGGCTCGTGCTCAACGCCACCCTCGGCTGGGGCTGGGCCGACCCGGTCGCCGGCCTGGTCATCGCCGGGATCGCGTTCCGCGAGGGTGTCGAGGCCTGGCGCGGCGACGGCTGCTGCGTCCCGGCCCAACCCGGCGAGGATGCCGTCCACCACCGCTGTGGCTGCGAAGAGGGCTGCACCGACGACTGCTGCGGACCCAAGCCGGCGACGGTCATCAGCGTGCAGCCGACCCGCCGGGAACCGGACCGCTGAGCAGCCGCGGGTTCGCCGGGTCGCACGCGAACCACATGGCCGTCCATGGCCCCGCGTGAGCGGGCTGCTGTCGCGCCGACGGAGCCCCGGCCGAGGATCCGGCGGGTGTGCATTCCGATCGCCCACCGGTCGTGCCAGTGTGCGGGGATGGGCCGCCACACGAGTCCTGACGCGCCCGGACCTTCCGGTGACGAGCGTTCACGGACGGACGCCGAGGCCGCACCCGCCGACCGGCGGGGGCAGCCCTCGGCGCACGCGACCGGTGACGCCGTCCGTCAGGACCTGTCTCAGCGGCTGTCCGACCTCGCGCGGGAGATGCAGCACCAGACCGACGCCACGGCGGTCATGGAGCTGATCGTCTCGGCGGTTGCGGGCACGATCCCGGGAGCCGAGGAGGCCAGCATCAGCCTGGTGCAGGGACGCCGGCGGGTGATGTCGGCCGCGGCCACCGGCGAGTGGGCGCGGCGGTTCGACGACCTGCAGCAGGAGGTCGGGCAGGGTCCGTGCCTGGACGCCATGTACGAGCAGGTCACCGTGCGCGTCGACGACCTGGCCACCGATCCGCGCTGGCCGGAGCTGGCCCGCCGGGCGACGGCGGAGCTCGACGTGGCCAGCATGCTGTGCTTCCAGCTGTTCGTGCACGAGAGCGACCTCGGGGCGCTGAACCTGATGGCTCGCCAGCCGGCGGCGTTCACCGACGAGTCCGAGCGGATCGGGCTGCTGTTCGCCAGCCACGCCGCGATCGCGGTCGCCGATGCCCAGGATCTCAACCACATCACCACCGCCCTGGCCAGCCGCGACGTCATCGGTCAGGCCAAGGGCATCCTGATGGAGCGCTACAAGATCACAGCGGACATGGCATTCGCCCTGCTGGCGAAGACCAGCCAGGACACCAACCGCAAGCTCGCCGAGGTCGCCGAACAGCTCACGGAGACCGGCGCCCTCGGGAAATGACGCCCGAGCACTGCGGCTGTGTGCGGGAACGCGAGCCGCGCCGTCGCGCCGGGCTGATGCCGTTGGAGCGCGCTGCGGCGCCTGTCGGCTGGATCGCATCCCGCGCGCGAGAGGACCTGCGCCGGCTATCGGCTCTGCGCCCGGGCCCGTGGTCGCGGAACGTCCGTCGGCCCTCGTCCGGGGCGGTTCTCCGCCGTTCGCTGCCGTTCCGCATGCCTTCCTGCGTATGGCGTGTGGTCTGAGGCCGCCTCCTGGGACACCTGGCCATCCCCTACCACGTGGGGACTCCTCAGGTTCCTCGCCATGTGGGGACAGCCCCAGCCGACGTCGGTCACCCCCTCCGCGGCCAGCCGGGCGCGCATGCCCGCGGCCCGTGCGACGCCGGCGAGGTCCAGCTCGGCCGTGGCGTGCTCCCGCAGCGCGTCGGCGTGGATGAGGTCGACCGTGGTCAGCGCGGCCTTGTTCAGCCGGGCCGCCGTGGCCTCGTGCAGGACGGCAGCGCGCCAACGCAGGCGCGGCAGGTTCCGCGCATCACCTGTCCTGGCCGACGGGCGGTGCGGTGTCCCGCAGCGGCCCGCTCACGGCCTGTGCGGCTCAGGGTCCGTGGGGTCGCTGTCACGAGAACGGTCGCGGTCCGCTGCGGCCGCCGCTCGGTCCCGGCTGTCCTGCTCGCGGTCGGCGCGGGCGGCCTCACGGTCCTCCCGCGCCGCGATCCGGTCCCGCTCCGCCGCGAGACGGTCGGCTACGTCGGCCGCTCGGTCGGCCGCGGCCCGCGCCCGGTCGTCCTCGGCCCATCCTCGGTAGCTCGCCTCGACCTCGACGTCGATGGCCCGCTGCTGCTCGGCCTCCTCGGGCGAACCCCCGCCGGCCGAGGTGGCCACCCGCCGCGCCTGTGCGGCACCGCGCTCGGCGGCGGCGGCCTCCCGGTGCTCGGCGGCCACGGCCCGCTCTCCGGCCCGCTGGTCACGCTCGGCGGCCACCTCGTCGCGCTGCTGCGCAGCCTGCTCGCGTTCCAGAGCCGCCTCGTCCCGCCGGCGAGCGGCCCGCTCGCGACGCCGGGCCGCATCGTCCAGCGCCCGGCCGGCGGCGATCCGCCGCTGCTCGACACTCGCCACGTCCGTGGGATCGGGCGTGGTGCCCACCGGCCAGCGATCGGCTCGCAGACGCTCGTGCTCGACGGCCTGCAACGCCGCCGCGGCCTCGCTCAGCAGCCCCCGCGCATCCTCGAGGCGGCCCTCCTGCAGCGCCCGTTCGGCCAGGGCGAGGTGCGTGGCGGCGACGCCGCTCTCGGTTGCGGCCACCGCCTCGGCGCCCCGGCTCAGTCCCTCCTGGAGCCGCCGGATGCTCTGCCGAAGGCGCTCGGCGGCCTGCGCGGCGCGACGGCGCTGCTGCTCCCGGCGTGCCTGCTCGCCGTCCACGCGCTCGTCGGCGGCCCGTTCCTCGGACCCGTCCATCCGCCGAGCGTTCTCCCGACGGAGGCCGCGGACAAGAGCCGGTGCCGACGCTCGAACCGGTCGATTTGCTGCCCACATCACGACGCGCCACGGAACACAGGTGTCCTGGAGCCGCCCTCTGGGACGCGTTCGGGCTCCCGCCGACGGCGGTGCGCGTTCGGGGCGGGAACGGAGGGGACGGATGGGCACCCCCTCCGCGTTACTCGGTGCAGTGGCGCTGAGCCGGCTCCCCGTCGGCGGGGTCGGGCCGAGCATCCACGGCGAGCCGGGCCCGCGGGTTGTCCGTGGTCCGCAGTGCTTCGCGGACCACGGTGACCCCGGCAGGTCCGCTGCCTCGACGTCACCCATCAGGAAGGGCCCGCCCAGGTCGGTGGGGGTCGACTCGGGCAGGTCCGGGGACAGCTCGTCGTCGGGCGGGGCGCCCTTCCACTCGAGGAGCAGCAGCGACGCGTCGTCGCTGGTCCGTCCGTGCCGGGCAGCCATCAGCGCGTGCGGGCCGACATCCATCGCCTCGTAGGCGAGACGTAGCACACGGTCGAGGACACGATGCGCCGCACGGCCGACAAGCTGCCCCACCCCGAGGGAGGCCGCGAGCGGGCAGCGGAACTGTCCGAGAGCTGCGACCGGCATCTGCGCCGGGCCGAGCTGGTGGGGTCGGGTGGCGGTCGGCCCGCGGGCTGACGTCATCTCCACGGGGTCTGTACTCGGGGCCGTGGCTCACCCGCCGGCAGCACCGGTGCCGGCGACGCCAGCTGCTCGTGCTCGCGCTGCGGAGCGCCTCGCGGGAGAACGAGGATCGCGACCGGGTCGAGGTCGTCCTCTGCTCATGCGGGGACGTCCGCGACGGCACGGGACCGTGGCGCGGCGGGTACGCCGCGGTGCGGACGGAACTCTGACAACACGGGTCCGGCCGGTCCGACGGGATGGGGGACACGAGCCCACCCGGGGGTCGAGCAGGGACTCGACGCTCATCCGGATGAGGCACATGGGCCATTCGACGTGGGCACAGCGACCGCCGCCGGCGCCGGGGCCCGGGGTGGTCGCGGTGTGGCACGGCCAACCGGGCACCGCCGCCGAGCTGACCGGCATGCGGCGTCGGCTGCGCGCGGCGCTGGCCGACGGCGGGCTGCCCGCCGGGGCCGATGACGGCGAGCGGCTGCTGCTCGCGGTCGAGGAACTGGCCTCCAACGGCCTGCGGCACGGCCGGCCACCGGTGCGGGTCACCATCACCGCGGCCGGTTCCGGCTGGCTGCTGGAGGTCAGGGACACCGCGACCGCGCGGCCGCCGACCCCGGCGATCGGCCGCGACGCCGCCCTCGGTGGCATGGGACTGCACCTGGTGGCCCGGTTCAGCCGCGCGCACGGCTGGGCCGTCGACGGGGACCGGAAGATCGTGTGGGCCCACATCGCCTACCGGCCGCCCGTCCCACCGCCGCCGCAGCAGCGCATCCAGGCGGCCACCGCGCGGGCCCGCGACCTGGTCGTCGGCCTGGCCGTGACCGAGGCCCGGATCGGGGCGACCCTGCAGCGGCTGGCGGCGGACGCCGCCGTCCAGGGCAGGCACGGGCGTGCCCACGTCTACCGCGCCGTCGCGGAGCGCGCGCACAGGGACGCCGAGCAGGCGCGCCGGATGAGCCTCACCGCGCCCCCGACGTCCGGGGGAGGGCGCCGGCCCGGCTCATCCCCGGGCCCGGTGCTGGGTCCGGTCGACCGGGTCGGGAGCAGTGAGCCCCTCCATCGAACGCCCCGCTGATGCGGACCGTTCGGCTCTGACCGCTGCGCGCCGCTGGTCGGGCACGTCGAGGTCGGCGCCGACCCGGTCGAGGTGGGTGCCGTCGACGTCGACCTGTGGCGCGGTGTGGGTCTCGAACCGGCGCCGGCCACCGTCGTGGTGTCGGCCGACTGCGGTCAGCGGTGGTCGTCGGTCGTGGCGAAGACCCGGGCCCACGGCGCGGATGCGCACGGGGTGGGTGTCGGCAGGCCGGCGGCGACTCCGGACGCGGTGGACGCTGCGCCGCACCGTCAGGGTGCCGCTGAGCAGGTCGATGTCGTTCCACTGGTCCGATGGCGCGGAGGTCGTCGCACTCGTCTGGTCGTGTCCCGTTCAGGACCGGCCTCTCTCGCGAGGCGGCACGCGCCCTCGGCCGGGTGGCCGAGGGCGCGTCGAGCACTCAGCCGAGGGTCGGGACCACGGTGGAGGGGTCGCCGTCGGCGGCGGCGGCCAGGGCCGGCACGGCCTCGTCCAGCAGGTAGGGCAGCGACAGCGGGCTGCCGAAGCCGAGTGCGGCGGACACATCGCCGGAGTAGCTGCCGAGCAGGACCGTGCGGCCCTGGGTCACCACGTCGAGGCTGGAGAACAGCGTGTCCGCATCGGCGTCTGCTTGGTCGTACCCGTTCACCGCCAGCACGTCTGCGTTCAGCAGGTCCAGCCGCTCCTGGCTGAGGTCGGTGCTGGCGTCGGGGACGGTGAAGCCGAGATCGGTGAAGAACTGGGTGCGCAGGTCGTCCTTGCCGAGCAGGTAGTGGCCTGAGCCGACGCCGGTCAGGTCCACGGCGATCGAGCGGCCGGCGAGATCGGGGTTCTCGTCGACCGCCTGCCGGAACCGGCCTTCGACGTCGTCGACGAGCTGCTGCGCCTCCTCCTCACGGCCGAGCGCCTGACCGATGAGGAGGGTCTGCTCCTGCCACGGGGTGGCACCGTCGGCGTACTCGTCGGTCTGCGCGAGCGTCGGCGCGATGCCGGACAGCTGGTCGTAGACGGTCTGGTCCATGAAGGAGTACACGCCCACGATCAGGTCGGGCTCCAAGGCGGCGACCGCCTCGAGGTTGATCTCCTGGCCTCCCACGGTCGGGATGTCCTCCGCCGGGAGCAGCTCCTGCGCCCAGGGACGGGTCGTGGCGTCGTACTCACCCAGGTTCTCCCGCTCGCCGACCGGGGTCACGCCCAGGGCCAGCACGAAATCCTGGTCGTTGAAGCCGACGGTGACCACGCGCTGTGGCTCCGTGGGGATCTCGGTGGTGCCGTACTTGTTCTCGATGGTGACCGGGAAGGCGTCCGACGAGGAGGACGGTTCCGCGACGGGGGCGGAGCCGTCGTCCTCCGAGCCGCAGGCGGTCAGCGCTCCGGACAGGGCCAGGACGGCGAGGGGAGCGGCGAGACGGGACGGGCGCAGCGGGCCCGATCTCTTCGGCATCAGGCGAGGTTAGCCTGCCCTAACCACATGCCGGCCTGGTACCTCTCGATCGCTCGAGCGCGAGGCGCGGGATCGCGCCAACCGACCTGGAGAGCGACGGCTGCTGACGGCGCCGGGACCAGGGCGTCGTCGCGGCGGTCCGTCGTGCGCGGGCAGCTACGTCGGCGCCGGCTGGCTGCGAGCAAGCCTTCCTGCTGCGAGACGGGGGGAGGCGACCCGGTGTCGCGGCACGGAGGCGGTGATCAACTCGGCGTCGTCAGACTGAGCCGATGACGCGGACGACCTCGCGGGTCCAGACGCTGGGTGGACCGGCGCTGTTCGTCCTGCTGTGGAGCACCGGTTTCGTCGGCGCCAAGTACGGGCTGCCCTACGCCGAGCCCTTCACCTTCCTGAGCCTGCGCCTCGGCGTCGCCGCCGCCCTGCTCGGCGTCCTCGCCGTCGCACTGCGCTCGGCCGGCATGGCCTCCCGCTCGCAGTACGGCCGCGCCTCGGTCGCCGGGCTGCTGCTGCACGGCGGATACCTGGGCGGCGTCTTCTACGGCATCTCGCTGGGTGTGCCCGCGGGGGTGTCGGCGGTGGTCGTCAGCCTGCAACCGGTGCTCACCGCCGTCCTCGCCGCGCGGGTGCTCGGCGAGCGGCCCACGGCGCGCCAGTGGCTCGGACTGGCGCTCGGCGTCGCGGGCGTCGTGCTGGTCGTCGGCCCGGGCACCGCCGACGCCGGCTCGGCCGAGCCGTTCCCGGTGGCCGGTCTCGTCGCGTGCCTCGTGGCACTCGCCTCGGGAACGCTGGGCACCGTCTACCAGAAGCGGCACGGTGATCGCATCCCGCTGGTCTGGGGGACGGCGGTGCAGTACGCGGCGGCCGCGGCCGTGCTGCTGACGGTTGCGGTGGCGACCGAGGACATGTCGATCCGGTGGACCGGGGACTTCGTCGCGGCGTTCGTCTGGCTGGTGCTGGTCCTGTCGATCGGCGCCGTCCTGCTGCTGCTCCTGCTCCTCCGCCGAGGCACGGCCGCGGGCGTCTCCAGCCTCTACTACCTCGTGCCGGTGGCCACCGCCGTCGAGGCGTACCTGCTCTTCGGCGAGCGGGTCGGCGGGCTGTCGCTGGTGGGGATCGGGGTCACCGCTCTGGGCGTCGCGCTGGTGGTGGCACCGCCACGGGGTCGTGACGCGTGACCCACCGGATCAGCACGTCACCACCGGGTGGCGCGTCGAGCGCCGCGAGCACTGCGGCGTGCCGTGACCGCGTCCTCGCGACCGGAGGGGGCTGGTCCGACATCCGGCAGGGGCAGGCCGAGACACGCCGGAGCTGTCTTGACGGCCCGCTGTGGCCCGCATCACTGTCATGCGGGGAGGGTGGAGCCGACGCGAGCGGCCACCCGGAGCCGGGTGAACCGATCAACGCGGCGGGACGACCGGGATCGGCCCGCCGCCGGACGGCATGAGCGGGACCGGCAGACCGCAGACCTCTCGTTCGGCTGAGCCGCTCCCCGCGTCGATGAGGAGGGGGTCTTGCAGTGGCAGTCAACGCAGCACCCGACGCCGGTACGAAGACCGCACGGGAGGGCGACGAGTTCCTCGCCGACCTGAGTGACCCGACCGCCGGGCGGGTGGCCATGGCGAGGGAGCTCGCCTCGGAGAACGTGCGGATGATCGCCGATCCCGCGCCGCTCGGTCTCGGCTGCTTCGCGCTGACGACGTTCCTGCTGAGCCTGTTCAACGCAGGTCTGCTGCCGGCGGCCGGCGAGCCGATCGTCTTCGGCGTCGCACTCGCCTACGGGGGCGCGATCCAGGTGCTCGCCGGCATGTGGGAGTTCCGGAAGGGCAATGTCTTCGGCGCGACCGCGTTCACCTCCTACGGCGCCTTCTGGCTGTCGTTCTGGGCGTTCGTCACCTTCTACGCGGCCGACATCCCCGATGCCGCTGACCGGGCGACCGTGGTGGGCTGGTACCTCATCGGCTGGGGCATCTTCACGGTGATCATGTGGGTCGCCTCCCTGCGCACCACCGCGGTGCTGGCCCTGCTCTTCACGCTCCTCGCCGCGACGTTCTTCGTGCTGGGTGTCGGGGACGTGGCGCAGAACGAGGCCCTGGTCACGCTGGGCGGCTATCTGGGCCTCGTGACCGCTGCCGTCGCCTGGTACGCCTGCCTCGCGGGGGTCAGCGCGTCCACCTTCGGACGCACGGTGCTGCCCAACCCGCCGCTGTACAAGCTGTGACCCGGTCCGTCGGTCGTCCGACCGACGGACCGCCGGTGGTGCGGTCCTGGCCTGGTGCAGTCGACCCGGTCCCACGTCCCGCGTGGCGGCGCACGGCCGTGCCCTCGGCTCCACCCCGTCGGCCAGGACGTCCTGCGGCGGGGAAGCGCCCCGAGTCGTCTCCGGTGCGGCGCGCGGGTCAGCCCGCGTGCGCGCGGCCCTGGTCGCGACGGTGCGGCGCGCGGGTCAGCCCGCGTGCGCGCGGCCCTGGTCGCGACGGTGCTCCTGGTGGTGCACCCACAGCACCAGGCAGCGCAGCGCGGCGTAGCCCTCGGGGGAGGCGTAGCCCTGCTCGAAGCGAGCGGCCTCGACCAGCTCGTCGCTGTCGACGCTCCCGCCGGCGGCGAAGCGGTCGAGCACCTCGCCGGACAGCGACGTGCTGCGGAACAGCCGCGCGATGCCCATCGCCACGGAGTCGGACACGGTGAGGCTGAACGGCGGGTGCTTCATCGCCGCGCGTCGGTCGAGCAGCTGGGCGACCTCGCTGTGGACCTGCGCTTCCGTGGCGGGCACCCCGCGGGCGGTGATCTTCACGGTCGTCTCCTCGCTGGGTCGGTGTTCCGATCAGGAGATCGGCCGTGGACCGCCGGTGGTCAACCCGAGCCGGCGCGGCCCCTCCCCCCGAGGGGGAGGGGTCGTTGCGGTCAGGGCAGCCGCATCGGCACCACGGGGCCGGGGGCGTGCGCCTGCGGCGGGACGCCGGAGCCGCCGACGCCCCGCGGGTCGGCGTCCTCACCGCGGTCGAGCACGTAGCAGGCGGCGATGTCACCGGCGCGGTGCTCGATGATGCGCGTGATGACCTCGTCGATCGTCTCGCGGATGCAGTAGCAGCTGCCGTCGGTCGTGATCACGACGGTGTCCGACCCGGCCTCGACCCGCTCGATGTGGTCGGGGTCCAGGCGGCACTTCTCGCCGGTGCGGCGGGTGAGGCCGATCATCGCGGTCCTCCGGCTGGGCGGGGCATCGGGCCCCGGCGGCTCCCTCGGGAATGAGGTGCCGGTTCCTTCGACCGCTCGGCCCCCCCGGTTGAGCCCGCGCCGCACGGTCCGCCCCGTCGGGGTGAGCGCCCCCCGGCGTCCTCGTGACCTGTCGGCCGACGCCGAGGCCGTGGCTCCTCCCCCCGGGTGAGGCCCGGACACCGTGCTCAAGCCGGCCCGGGCCTGCGCCGATCACCCGGTCAGGTGACGCCCGGCCCCGCGGCCCGGCGTCGGTCGAGCGGGAACAGGAGGAGACGTCGTGTCCGAGCAGTCCGTGCTCGTCGTCGAGGACACCGAGGAGATCAGGGAGCTGGTCTGCACGGTCCTGCGCCGGGCGGGGATGGACGTCCGCGCGGTGGGGTCCGGCGCCGAGGCACTGGCCGAGGTGCGGCGCGCGGCCCCCGACGTCGTCGTCCTGGACCTGGGCCTCCCGGACGCCGACGGGACCGAGGTGTGCCGGCAGATCCGCGCCGAGAGCGAGTGCTACGTCCTCATGCTGACCGCGCGCGCCGAGGAGGTCGACCTGCTCATCGGGCTGGCCGTCGGTGCCGACGGGTACATGGCCAAGCCCTTCTCGCCGCGCGAGCTGGTCGCCCGCGTGCAGGCGATGCTCCGCCGTCCGCGCGTCCCCGCCCAGCGTCCCGCGCCGGTCGCGGAGTCCGTCCTCCGCCTCGCCGAGCTCGAGGTCGACGAGGACAGCCGCGAGGTACGGGTGGACGGCGTGGTCGTCGACCTGACCCGCACCGAGTTCGACCTGCTCGCCGCGCTGGCCTCGCGCCCGGGCCGGGTGCTGCAGCGCGAGACGCTGCTGCGCGAGGTCTGGCAGACCGACTGGGAGGGCAGCGTGCGCCTGGTCGAGGCGCACATGTCCAACCTGCGCCGCAAGCTGCAGGCCGCGGGGCTCTCGTCGCCGTTGATCCGCACCGTGCGCGGCATCGGCTACCGCCTCGTCGCCTGAGGAGGGGCCCGTCCTCCCCGCCCCTGGACGGGGCCGCGGACGTGCGGTCAGCCGCGCGCGACGCTGTGCAGCTCGTCGACGAGCTCGTGGGCGAGGACCCCGCGGCGGGCGCCCCTCGCGATGGCCCGGCAGACCGCGGCGACCTCCGGGCGGCCCAGCTGGGCGCTGGTGCCGGCGAGCGCGGTCGAGGCCCGGGCGAGCGCCGCGGCGTCCCCGGCCCGGGCGCCGTCGGCGATGGCGCTCAGCCGGCCGGGCAGCGCGCGGGCGTACACCTGCCGCAGCCGGTCCACGAGCTCGGCGTCGACGTCCGCACCGGAGGCGTCCCCGGCGGCAGGGGCCTGCGGTCCGGGCGCCCGGCGGGCGAGCAGGCCGACCAGCAGACGGGCGTCCACCGGCCGGGGCAGGCAGGCCAGGGCGCCGGCCTCGAGTGCGGCGACCCGGTCCGGGGCCCCGGCAGCGGCGGTCACGGCGAGCAGGTGGGCCCGGCAGCCGACCAGCCGGAGCCGGCGCAGCAGGGCCGGCGCCTCGCCCGGCGGATCGTCCAGGTCGACGACGACCAGGTCCAGGTCCAGGCGCCGGGCCAGGCCGAGCGCCTCCGGGGTGCCGGACGACTCCTGCACGTCCCACCCGGCCAGGTGGAGCAGTGCGGCGAGCGGAGCGCGCCCGGCTGCGTGGGCGCCGACGACGAGGGCGGTCGGGACGGCGCTCACGACTCGTCCTCCTCGTCGTCCGTCGGGATCGGAGTGACCCGCGACGGGACCGATCCTGACCGCCCGACCGCAGGGCACCCGCCCGCCGACCGCAAGAACTGCGCAATGTGGAGGACCCCCTCGCCCCCACCGCTCGCGAGCTCGCGGCGGGACCCTGCAGGGGGGCCGCGGACCTCAGCGAGGGAGCGTGAGGGTGAACGTGGTGCCCTGGCCCTCGGCGCTGGCGACCTCGAGGGTGCCGTCGTGCGCGGCGGCGATGGCCCGCGTGATGGCCAGCCCCAGTCCGACACCCGGCACCGCGTGCCGACGGGCGGTCGAGGCGCGGAAGAAGCGCGCGAACAGCCGGCCCTGCTCGCCGACGGGGATCCCGATGCCGGTGTCGCTGACCGCCAGCCGGGCGACCGGCACCGCGTCGCCCTGCGGGGCGTCGGCGACCGCGCCGTCCATCGTCCGCCAGGCCGGCCGCAGCGCCAGGGTGACCCGGCCGCCGGCCGGGGTGAACTTGACCGCGTTGGAGACCAGGTTGTCGCAGGCCTGTCCCAGCCGGACGGCGTCGCCGTGCACCACCAGGCCGCCGTCGGGCACGTCGACGGCGACCTCGACACCGGTCGCCGCGGCGGTCACCCGTACGGTCTCCTCCGCCGCCCGGACCACACCCGCCAGGTCGACGTCCTCCGGCTGCAGGCTGAACCGGCCGGCGTCCACCTGCGCGGTGAACAGCAGGTCGCCGACCAGGCGCAGCAGCCGCTGGGCGTTGCGCTCGACGGTGCCCAGGTGCGCCCGCGACTCCTCGCCGAGCTCCGGGTCGTCGAGGACGAGCTCCAGGTAGCCGAGGATCGAGGTCAGCGGCGTGCGCAGCTCGTGGCTGACCAGGCTCACGAACTGGTCCTTCATGCGCTCGGTCGCCCGGGCCTCGGTCATGTCGGTGCCGACGAAGTTCCACCCGGCGTGCACGCCGCGGTCGTCGGTGCGCGGGGTGACCGCCACCGAGACGGTGAGCTCGGTGCCGTCGGCGGCGACGTAGGTCCAGTCCCGGACGTCGCTGCCCCGCTCCTGCGCGGTGCGCACCAGGGCGGCCAGGCCGCCGCCGGCGTCCTCGAGCTCCTCGGGCAGGTGGAACTCGGTGATCGACCGGCGGCGGACGACGTCGGCGCGGGGGAGGCCCAGCATCCGCTCGGCGCCGGGGTTCCACACCCGGATCACGCCGTCCACGTCGGTGCCGATGATCGACTGCTCGGTGACCGCGTCGATGACGCTGGTCATCGTCTCCGCGCGCGCCTGCAGCATCCGGGTGGCGACCTCCAGCTCCTCGTGGCGGTGCTGCATCTGCGCCCGCAGCACGGCGTTCTCCGCGCGCAGCCGGGCCAGCTCCTCGGCCGGCGCGGGCTCGAGGACGGTCACGCGGTCCCCCCGGAGGTCAGCGCACGCACCCGCGCGACCAGCCCGGTCGCGCCCGGCACGGGGACGTCGAGGACGGCGAGGCCGCGGGTCGGCACGGGTCGGGCTCCCTCGCTCGGGCGGTGTCGTCCCGGTGGACGTCGGCGCCCCCGAGGGCGGACTGCAGCGCACCCGCCGGGCCTCACCCCAACGGGGGACCCCGCCGCGAACGGTAGCGCGCCCCGCCGGGGAGGACCCGGCGGGGCGCGCTACAGGGTGGAACGGCCTCCCTGCGGCGGCAGGGAGGCCCGTGTTCAGCTGCGCGTCTGGCTCTGCACCGTCTGGCGGGACTCCTGGGCCTGGCCCTGGACGTCCTGCGCGGCGGACTGGCCCTCCTGCTTGACGGTCTGGGCGGCGTCCTGCGCGGTGGACCTGACCTCCTGGACCGCCTGCTGGGCGGCGGGCTGGAGCTCCTCGCGGATCTCCTGCGCGGCCTCCTTCGCCGGCTGCAGCAGCGTGTCCTTGTGCTCGCGCACCGCGGACTCGGCCTGCTGGGCCAGCTCGCGCTCCCGCTCCGAGGCCGGCAGGAGGCTGGAGACCAGCCAGCCGACGCCGAAGGCGATGAGGCCCGCGGCCAGCGGGTTGCCCTGGGCCTGGCGGACGATGGTGTCCGGGGCCTGCTGCACCGCGTGCGCGGCCTGCTGTGCGGCACCCTGCACGGACTCGGCGGCGCCCTGCGCCCGGTCCTGCACCGTGCCCGCGGCGTTCTGCGTGCGGTGCTGGGCCGCGGCGCGGGTGTCGTGGGCGCTGCCCATGACCCGCTCCCTGGCGCGGGTGAACCGCCCCTTGGCCGCGCTGACCCGGCGGTCCATCACGCGGGAGGGGTTCACCTTCTCGTTGAGCGCGTCGACGTCGTAGCTCAGCTCGCGCTGGGTCTGCTCGATCTGCCGGCGGATGGCTTCGGGGTCGTTGCTCGTGGTCATGTTCCGTACTCCGATGTCTGAGAGGGCCGGGGGCCGCGGGTCAGTTGGGCTTCAGAGCGTTGGGGACGTCGGACAGCGTGTCCACCGTGCGCTCGGGCTTGGGGTTCACCTGCTGCAGCTTCTTCTTGCCCGCGGAGAAGGCGACCGCGCCGATGACGCCCCACAGGATCGCGACGATGAGCGCGGCCAGGCCGGCGTCCATCACGTTCTCCAGCGCCCACCACAGGGCGTTGGAGAGGAAGAGCAGGGTCAGGAACCCGGCGACCGCGGCGGCGGCCATCATGCCCGCGCCCTTGCCCGCCTTCTTGGCCTCGGCCTGGACCTCGGCCTTGGCGAGGGCCACCTCCTGCCGCATCAGCGTGGAGAGGTCCTTGGCCAGCTCGCCGAACAGCTGCCCGACCGAGGTGCCCTCGACGTCGGGCCGGCCCTCGGCCGTCGTCGGCGTCCCCACGGCGCCGCTGTGCGCGCCGTACGCCTCGTCGGGCGAGACGGCGTAGTTGCCCTGGGCGTACGGGTCCTGGCCCGGCGTGGAACCGACCGGCGTCGCGCCGGAGTAGGGAGAGCTCATGTGGGTCAGACCCCCTGATCGGGACGGCGGGTCGGGTCGTCCCAGCCGGCCGGGGTGGTCGGCGGGACGGCGGCGCCCGCGGGCGGGACGGTGCCGTACGGCGGCGGCGGGACGGGCGTGCCGGTGGTCCCGGCGCCGGTGGTGGTCTCGTAGGACGTCGTCTCGGCGTAGCCGGAGTAGGCCGGCGCCGGGTCGACGTAGTTCGTCTGCGTGTAGCTGGTGCGGTACTGCTGCGTGCCGCTCGCGGACGAGTCGTCGCTGTGCGCGGCCTTCACGCCACTGGTGAGACGGCCGGCCAGCACACCGGCGAGCGCGGCGCCGACCAGGAAGGCGCCGGGCCTGCGGCGGGCGAAGGCGCGGACGTCCTCGAGCAGGTCGGCCGGCTCGCGGTTCTGCAGCCGGTCGGCGAACTGCTCGACGTAGCCCGAGGCCTGCTGGAGCAGGTCGCGCGCCGGGCCGGGGGCACCCTGGCTGCTGCCGTCGGCCAGGCCGCGCAGCTCCTGGGCGAGCGAGGACAGCCCGGAGGCGGCCTTCTGCTGCTGGGCCACGGTCTGCTGGCGCAGCTGCTGGCGGCCCTGGTGCAGCAGGTCCTGCGCCTGCCGCTGGGTCTCGTGGGCGACCTCCCTGGCCTGGTCGGCAGCGGTCGAGGCGACCTGGCTGCCGGCCTGGGCGGCGGTCTGGCCCACGTTGCGGGCCTCGTCCTTCGCCACGTCACTCGTCGACGGGGAGCCCGTCGAGGTGGTCGTGGTCGTCGTGGTCGTGCTGGCCGTGGTGGCCCCGCTGGTCGCACCCGAACCGGTGGAGGGCGGGGGCGGGAACGGGGCATCGATCGAGTGAGTCATCGTTCCTCCTCGGCGAACGTCATGGTCAGCCGAGCCGATACCCGTCAAACGATCACCCACACATGGCCTGACGACGGCCGCCACGATCCGTGCGGGGGTCGCGGACTAAGGTGAGCCTCACCTATCCGTGCTCGACCCGAGGGAGCTCCGCCATGGCCGACAAGGCCCCGCGCCGCCCGCGCACGCCCCGGCTGGCCACCGTGCTCCGGACCTCGCGACCGACCCCCCACCTCGTCCGCGTGGTGCTCGGCGGGGAGGGCCTCGCCGGGTTCGCGCCCGAGTACTCCGACGCCTACGTCAAGCTGGTGCTCCCGCCGGCCGGCGCGCCCTACGCCGCGCCGTTCGACATGGACGCCGTCCAGCGCGAGCACCCGCGCGAGCTGTGGCCGTGCCTGCGCACCTACACCGTGCGGGCCTGGGACCAGACCGCCGGCGAGCTCGTCCTCGACGTCGTCGTCCACGGGGACGAGGGGCTGGCCGGCCCCTGGGCCGTCGCCGCCCGGCCGGGCGACCGGGTGCAGCTGCTCGGCCCCGGCGGCGCCTACGCGCCCAGCGGGGACGTCGACTGGCACCTGCTGGCCGGCGACGAGACCGCCCTGCCGGCGATCGCCGCCTCGCTCGAACGGCTGCCCGCGGGCGCGACGGCCCGGGTGTTCGTCGAGGTGGCCGAGGCCGCCGAGGAGCAGCCGTTGCCGCTGCCGGCCGGTGCGGAGCTGACCTGGGTGCACCGCACCGGGCTGCCGGGGGAGGCGCTGGTCGCCGCCGTCCGCGGGGCCGCGCTGCCCGCCGGCTCGGTGCACGCCTTCGTGCACGGCGAGGCCGGGTTCGTGCGCGAGCTGCGCCGCTACCTGCGGGTGGAGCGCGCGGTGCCCCGTGAGCAGCTCTCGGCGTCGGGCTACTGGCGCCTGGGCCGCACCGACGAGGGCTGGCGGGCCGAGAAGGCGGAGTGGAACGCCGCGGTGGAGGCCGACGAGCAGTCGGTCGGCCAGGTCGCCTGAGGCTCCCGCCGACGATCAGGTGAGCTGGTCGTCCGGGGTCCTGGCTCGGCCACCGGTGGTCAGGCGGGACCCGCGACGGTGATCCCGGCTGGTCACCGGAGCGGCCCGCCTGCGGGGTCCCGCCGCGAGCCTGGGAACGGCGGAGGGCAGGCGGGTCCTCCTACAGGTCGTCGGTGGCGAAGGTGTCGCACTGCGCGGGGTCGCCGGTCTCGTAGCCGGTGCGGAACCAGCGCTGCCGCTGCTCGGAGGTGCCGTGGCTGAAGGCGTCCTGGTCGACCGTGCCGCTGCCCAGGTTCTGCTGGATGAAGTCGTCGCCGATGCGGGCCGCGGCGTCCAGCGCCCGGTCCACGTCGTCCTGGGTGATCTCCGCGATCAACGGCTCGCCCGACTCGTCCGGCACGGTCTCCGCGTGGTTGGCCCACGTGCCCGCGTAGCAGTCGGCCTGCAGCTCCAGGCGCACGGTCCCGCTGGTCGGGCCGGTCTCGCCCGGGGTGACCTGCTGGTTGGTCCCGAGCAGGTTCTGCACGTGGTGGGCGTACTCGTGGGCGATCACGTAGGCGTTGACGAACAGCCCACCCTGGGCGCCGAACTGCTGCTGCAGCGTGTCGAAGAACGACAGGTCGATGTAGACGAGCTGGTCGGCCGGGCAGTAGAAGGGGCCGGAGCCGCTGGTCGCCCCGCCGCAGGAGGTCTGCACCGAGCCGTTGAAGAAGACGGTGTCGGTCGGCCGGTAGTCCGGGCCGAGCACGCCGGACCAGTAGTCCTGGATCGACTCGATGTCGGCCACGACGGCGCAGTCCACCGACTCGTTGGCGTCGGCGCCGGTCCGGCACTGCTGCTCGAGCTGGGTGTTGTCCGCGGTCTGCCCCTCACCGAGGCCGCCGAGCTGGCCACCGAGCTGGCTCAGCGCCGCGCCGGTCCCGCCGCCACCGCCACCGCCGAGGACCTGGAACAGCACGAGCACGAGGACGCCGACCAGGCCCAGCCCGCCACCGCCGACCGCGAGGCCGCGCCCGCCGCCGAAGCCGCCGCCCCGGCGGTCCTGCACGCCCGACGGATCGAGGTCCGCTCCCTCGCTGTACCTCATGGCTGGGCACCCTCCCGGTCGTGTGGCACGCCGAGCCGGTGCCATCCGGAGCGGCGGTGCCCCCGACGGGGTCGGGTCATGCGCGCTCGGCGGCCTCCCCGCCGACCGGCGTGCGGCTGGGCTGCTCGGCCGGCTGGTCGCGCAGGAACAGGTACCAGTAGGACGTCGCGACGAAGACCACCGCGCCGACCAGGTTGCCCGCGCCCGCCAGCAGCCAGTTGAGCAGCACGTCGCCCCAGCCGATGTCCGGGATGCCGGCCCAGATCGCCGCCGGCAGGAAGAACATGTTGGCCACCACGTGGTCGAAGCCCATGGCGACGAACGCCATGATCGGCAGGAAGACGGCGAGCACCTTGCCCGAGACCGAGGACGCCGCCAGGGACATCCACACCCCCAGGCAGACCAGCCAGTTGCAGCCGAGGCCGCGCAGGAACACCTGCCACGGGGACTCGTGCAGCGCCTTGGCCTCGGCGATCGAGGCCAGCCGGTCGTGCGTGAGAGCTGCGCTGCCCGAGGCCCCCGGCGTCCCGATCACCCCGGTCTGGACGGCGAGGAAGTAGGCCACGAACAGCGCGCCGAGCAGGTTGCCGACCAGCACCAGCGTGAGGTTCTTCCCGACGTCGCCCAGGGTCAGTCGTCCGTGCATGGCGCCCAGCGGGACCAGCATCATGTTGCCGGTGGCCAGGTCGGAGCCGGCGATGAGCACGAGGATCAGGCCGAGGGTGAAGGCCGCGCCCATGAAGAGCGTGGGCAGGGTGCCCCACGTGGCCGGGTCCAGGCCCGAGGAGACGGTGATGGCCACCAGCGCGCCGAAGGCGATGTAGGCACCACCGAGGAAGGCGCTCACGAGCACGCGGTCCCAGGTGCGGTGGATCTTCTTCGCCCCGGTCTCACTGGCGACCTGGGCCATCTCGGGGGGTTGGCGGTCGGACATCAGCGCCTCCGCACGGCTTCGGACCTCAGGGGCCGAACCGTACGACTCCGGCCCGGATCCGGCACCCGGATGCGGGCCGGGCCACCGTCCGACCGGGACGATCTAGGGTCGGCCGACACACCTCCGACACCGGGAGAGCACATGGCGGTCTCCAACCGCGTCCGCGCCGCACTGACGACGACGGTGCTGGCGACCGCGGCCACCGGCTTCCTCGCCGCCTGCGGCACGGACGAGGAGGAGCAGGAGCAGGTCGCCTACTGCACGAACGAGGACGGCGAGATCGTCGACGACGACTACTGCGACGACGACTACCGCGGCCCCGGCGCGGGGCTGTTCTTCCTCTACCTCGGCGGCTTCCGCCCGGGCCTGCCGGTCGGCACCGTGCTGCCCCGCGGCGGCACCCGGATCGACCCGCGCGACACCGCGGCCCGGCAGCGCGCCGGCCTGCCCTCGACCGGCCGGGTCGCCGCGGGCACGCGGGTCACCGGCGGCATCGGCTCGGGGGTGGGCGGCAGCGACTCCGGCAGCCGGGCCGGCACCGGCGCGGGCAGCTGAGCATCGGCGGGAGTCCGAGGGGAGCGAGGGCGTGAGGCGCGTCGAGGCGGGGGTGGTGCGTCCCGGCTGGGAGGCCGAGGTCGAGGCCCAGGGACTGGTCTACAACCGCACCGAGCTGCCCGGCGGCGAGGTGCGCAGCTACTGGCGCGAGGGGCCGTTCTACGACTTCACGATGGCGGAGGTCGAGCGGCTCGAGGGCTGGGTCGCCCAGCTGTTCGAGATGTGCGTGGCCGCCGGCGACCACGTCATCGAGCACGACCTGTTCGACCGGATGGGCATCCCGCCGATCGCGCGCCCGGAGATCCGGCGCACCTGGGAGGCCGAGCCGCCGAGCGTCTACGGGCGCTTCGACCTGCGCTACGACGGGCAGGGCCCACCCAGGCTGCTGGAGTTCAACGCCGACACCCCGACCGGCCTGGTCGAGTCCGCCGTCACCCAGTGGAACTGGCACCTGTTCACCGGGCAGGGCCGCGACCAGTGGAACGCCCTGCACGACAAGCTCGTCGCCGCGTGGCAGCGCAACCTGCTGCGCTGGGAGCGGCGGACCGGCGTCCGCCCGCGGGTGCACCTGGCCTGGACGTCGGAGGAGCGCTCCGGCGAGGACCGGATGACCGTCGCCTACCTGATGGACACCGTCGTGCAGGCCGGTTACGAGGCGATCGAGCTCGTCGTCGAGGACATCGCGCTCGACGACGGGGACGGTCGGTTCTACGACCCGCAGGGCCGCCATCTCGACGTCGTCTTCAAGCTCTACCCCTGGGAGTGGCTGATCGAGGACGAGTTCGGCCCCGCCGTGCTCGCCGACGCCGCCCGCCCGGGCGGCACGACCTGGGTGGAACCGGCCTACAAGATGCTGTGGAGCACCAAGGCGCTGCTGCCCGTGCTGTGGCAGCTGTTCGGCAGCGACCCGGCGCTGTCGCCGCTGCTGCTGCCGGCCTACTTCGCCGACGAGGTGCCGTCCTCCTGGCGGACGTACGTGCGCAAGCCGCTGTGGGGCCGGGAGGGTGCCAACGTGCAGATCGTGCGCGACGGGCAGGTGGCCGTGGAGCTGCCCGGCCGGTACGGCACCGAGGGCTGGGTCGTGCAGGAGTTCGCGCCGCTGCCGGACTTCGCCGGCGTCGACGGTCCGCACCACCCGGTGCTCGGCGCCTGGGTGGTCGACGGCGAGCCGGCCGGGCTGGGCATCCGCGAGAGCGACGGGCTGGTCACCGACAACCTGAGCTTCTTCGTGCCGCACACCATCGACTTCAGCGCTCCCTAGGGCGTGTCCGGCCATCAGGTTGGTGCCAGGCGACTGATGGGTGGGTGGCCGCCGAGTGCGCTGTGGCGGCGCTGAGTGTTGTAGTGCTCGATCCACGGAGCAAGGGCGGCGGCGCGCTGGTCGTTGCTGGTGAAGGCCTGCCGGTAGGCCCACTCGGTGGCCAGGGTGCGGTTGAGGCGTTCGACCTTGCCGTTCTGCCACGGGCAGTGCGGCTTGATGAACTTCTGCCGAGCTCCCAGCTGGGCACAGGCGGCCTTGATCGAGTGCTGGTAGGCCCAGGCGTTGTCGGTCATCACCCGGTCGATGTGGGGAATGCCGTGGGTCGCGAAGTAGGCCGCGGCGCGGGTGAGGAACGCCGCGCAGGTGGCGCCCTTCTCGTCGGTGAGGATCTCGGAGTAGGCCAGCCGGGAGTGGTCGTCGACGAGGGAGTGCACGTAGTCGTAGCCGACCTTGACCGTGCGGTCCCGAGTCTGTTCGCGGGCGGGGCGGCCGTGGGCGCGCCAGCCGCCGCCGTGGGGGATGCGGGCCAGCTTCTTGACGTCCATGTGCACCAGCTCCCCGGGCCGGGACCGCTCGTAGCGGACTGCGGTGGTCTTCGAGGCCCGGATGACCTGGCCGGTCATCGGGTCCAGCGCGGCCAGCCGTGGCAGCCCCCGGCGGGCCAGGACGCGGGAGACGGTGCGGGCCGGCACGCCGAGCTCGGCGCCGATCCACGCCGGGCCCCGGCGCTGCCGGCCACGGAGCTCGACGATGCGGTCCTCCACCTCGACCGGAGTGCGCCGCGGGCTGGTGTGGGGGCGGCTGGACCGGTCGGCCAACCCGGCCTCTCCCTCGGCTTGGAAGCGGGTGACCCAGGTCCGCACACACTTGCGGGAGATCCCCATCGCCGCGGCGATGTGCGCCGGACGCCAACCGGCCCGGTGCCGGGCAACGATCAACAGCCGGCCATGCACAGTCGTGCGGGCATTAGCGTGGGACACGAGAACCTCCGAGCAGGGAGTGGGCCTTCGACAAGCCACACCCCACTCGGAGGTTCTCCTTCGTTCAAGCCCGGTCCGCCGTCACCAACGTCCTGGCCGGGTACACCTAGGGCGTGTCCGACGAACCCGCAGCGGAGCATCCACCTGGCCGCCGCTCCCATCGGCACGGGTCCGTCGGACTCGCCCTGCCGGGCGCCGGTGGCCGCCCTACGGTCGGCGCATGCCGTTGCAGGGTGAGTACGAACCGAGTACCGAGGCCTGGGTGCGCGAGCAGGTCGAGCGCTACGAGGCCACCGGGGGCCGGGAGGCCAACACGCTGCGGGACACCGGGATCCCGATCGCCATCTTCTGGACCCGCGGTGCGAAGACCGGGAAGGTCCGCAAGAACGGCCTGATGCGGGTCGAGCACGAGGGCGCCTACGCGATGGTCGGCTCGCAGGGTGGCGCACCGAAGGACCCGGCGTGGGTGGCCAACCTGCGCGCCCACCCCGACCAGGTCACCGTGCAGGACGGGCCCGAGCCGTGGGACGGCGTGGCCCGCGAGGTGACCGGCGAGGAGAAGCGGCAGTGGTGGGAGCGGGCCGTCGCGGTCTACCCCGAGTACGAGCGGTACCAGCAGCGCACCGACCGGGAGATCCCGGTGTTCGTCGTCGAGCGGGCCGACCCCGTCAATCCGGCATAGGCAAGGCTGCCCTAAGTTGATCCCGGCGTCGGAGGGACCGGCGCCGGGAGGAGGGCGGCTGTGCGCACGACGGTGTGGGGCGCGGTCCCGTTGGTCACAGGGCTGGTGCTCGCCGGCTGCGGCTCGGCGGACGAGGGGACGACGGCGTCGGCGCCGTCCACCGCGGCCCGGGAGGTGCGCACGGTCGAGCACGCTGCGGGCACCACGGAGATCACCGGCATCCCGGAGCGGGTCGTCGTCCTCGACACCGGTGAGCTCGACGCGGTGCTGGCGCTGGGCGTCACCCCGGTCGGCGCCGTGCGCACCGGGGTCAGCGACGAGCTGCCGGGCTACATCGAGGACGCCGGGGTCGATCCGGCCGCCATAGCGAACGTCGGCACGATCGCCGAGCCGGCCCTCGAGCAGATCGCCGCGCTGGAGCCCGACCTCATCCTGTCCAACGCCGTCCGGCACGCCGACGTCTACGACCAGCTCTCGGCGATCGCGCCGACCGTCTACGCCGAGGCGATCGGTGAGACGTGGGAGGACAACCTGCGGCTGGCCGGGGAGGCGCTCGGCCGGTCGGAGCAGGCGGAGGAGCTGCTCGCCGGGTACGCGGAGCGCGCCGCCGAGGTGGGCGCCCTCTACGGCGACCCGGGGACGACCGAGGTGAGCGTGGTGCGCTTCCTCGACGGGTCGGCGGTCCGCCTCTACGGGAAGGGCTCGTTCATCGGCGACGTCCTCGGCGACGTGGGCTTCGCCCGGCCGGAGGTGCAGCGCACGGCCGAGACCTTCGTCGAGGTCAGCCCGGAGCAGATCGACCAGGCCGACGGGGACCTCCTCTTCCACGCCTCCTACGGCGACGAGGGTCGGACCGCGGCGGGGGAGACCACCTCCGGCGGGCTGTGGCAGGGGCTGACCGCGGTCCAGCAGCGCCGGGCGTTCGAGGTCAGCGACGACCGCTGGTTCCTGGCGATCGGCCCGCTCGGCGCCGGGCTGGTGCTCGACGACCTGGAGCGGTTCGCGCAGCAGCTGGAGAGCTGAGCCGCGGTCAGCTGGGGAGCCGCCGCGCCAGCGACGCCGCCAGGTCGTCGTCGCCCCGGGCACGGGCGCCCAGCAGCCCCCAGCCGAGGTCGGCGACCGCCCGGGCGCGGGTCGTCCAGGCCGTCGCGGCCGGGCCGGGGAACAGCTCGGCACGGGCGGCGGCGGCCACCTCGCCCTGCTGCACCAGCGCCTCGCGCAGCCGGTCGTCGGCGGGGCCGCCCGGCGCGGCCGCGACCGCGGCGCGGGCGGCCTCGGTGGTGGCGCGGACGGCGCCGGGCAGCCGCCGGCTGGCCGCCCGGGGCAGCAGCGAGAGCCCGACGACGAGGGCGAGGACGACGCCGACCCCGGTCTCGGCCAGCCGCTCGACCACCAGGGCGGCGCCGGAGCGGCCGGGTGCGCCGATGTGCACCAGCAGCAGCACCAGCGGCGTGATGCAGGTGACCGCCAGCACGTACTGGTGGGCGATGAGCAGCTCGACGGCCAGCTGCAGCACCGCGACGAGCAGCACCTCCACGCCCACCGGGAGGTCCGCCCACACCAGCGCCCCGGCGACCAGCACGCCCAGCGCGGTGCCGACCGCGCGCTGCAGCGCTCGCACCCGGGTCGCCCGCGCGTCGGTGCCCAGTTGGACGCTCACCGCGGTGCTCGCCGCCCAGTAGGGGCTCGACAGGCCCAGCGCCGCGGCGGAGAGGCCGGCCGCCGCCGTCCCGGTGCCGGTCCGCAGCGCGGTCGCCGTCCGGGGGGCGTGCCACCAGCGGGTCCCGGGGGCGCCGGTGACCGGAGGCAGGGCGACGTCCGGTCCGACGACCGGCAGTGCCCGCAGGAACCGCTGCTCGACGCCGTCCAGGCGGTCCCGCAGGCTGCCGTCGCCCCGCCGGCTGCCGGTGCGGACGGCGACGTCGGCCACCCGCACCGTGTGCGCGACCGCAGCGGGCAGCGGCGCCCTCTGCCCGCCGCGCTCGACGGCCGTGACCGCGGCGTCGGCGGCGTCCAGCGCCCGCCGCTCGGGGCCGGTCGGGTCCCACAGCCACGGCAGCAGGCAGCCGGCCCAGGCCAGCGTCGCCCCGGCCGCGGCGGCCAGCGCGTGGGCGCCCAGGTCGGCTGGGCCGGTGCCCAGCGCGCTCGACCCGCCGGCGACCAGCACGAGGCCCAGCGGGCCGGGCGGGCCGATCCGCCAGTGCAGCGTGGCCGCGGCGGCCGCGGCGGCCAGCGCGCCGCACAGCAGCGCGAGGACGACCGGGTGCCCGCCGGCCAGCGCCCCGAGCGTGCTCGCCACGGTCAGCGCGACGCCGACGCCCGCCACGACGACGGCCCGGCGCCGGTACGGCAGCGCGTGCCCGTAGACGGAGGTGAAGGCCGCCAGCGCCGCCGCCGAGCCGAGGTCGGCCCGGCCCAGTGCGACGCCGCAGGCCAGCGGCAGGGCCGTGCACACCGCCGCGGTGACCCCGCGCCGGCCGCCGGTCCGCCACAGCGCCGAGAGCGCGGGCAGCGGTGGGCCGAGCAGCGGGGTCAACCGGGGGGCCGCGGGCACGACCCCCATCCTCTCCGCCGTCGAGAGCGCGACCTCGCGGGCCTGGACGCCGCGGGTCGTCGGCGAGGAGCATGCCCGGCACGACCACCGACCGGCTGCTGCACGCCGCCCTGCTCCTCAAGGGACTCGACGGCGCGGTGGAGCTGCTCGCGGGCGTCGCCCTCGCGCTGGTGGGCCCCCGGGAGCTCGGGGAGCTGACCCAAAGGGTGGTCGCGCACCACCTGCTGGGCAGCCCCCGCGGCGCCCTCGCCGAGCGGTTCACGGCGGGGGAGGCGGCGCTGAGCGGGGGCGACCGCACGTTCGCCGTCGTCTACCTGACCCTCCACGGCCTGGTGAAGCTGGGCCTGGTCGTGGCCCTGCTGCGCGAGCTGCGGCCCGCGTACCCGGTGGCGATCGGCGTCCTCGCGGTCTTCGTCGGCTACGAGGCGTACCGGGCGGTCCGGACCGGGTCCTCGGCGCTCTGGGCCGCCGCGGCGCTCGACCTCGCGATCACCGTGCTCGTGGTGCGCGAGTACCGCCGGCTCACGGCAGGGCGGCGGCCGCCTGCGGGATCGCGGCGGCGACCTCGTCGGGGAACGTCGTGAACGGGGTGGCGGTCACCGTCCGCTTCCCGCCGCGGCCCGTCCAGGCCCACGTGCCGACCACCTGCCCGCGGTGGACGACGGTCGGCCGGAAGACGCCGTTGCCACCGGGCACGATCCGGTCGGCGAACTCGGGCGGGACGGCGCAGCTGCGGTCGGCGTAGCCGAGGACGAACTCGTCGAAGCCGGGCAGCAGGAACAGCCCGGCGGCCTCGGCCCGGTGCGCGGCCAGCAGGTCGGCCGTCTCCGGCGCCAGCAGGTGCTCGCGGCCGTCGACCTCCACGGCGGCCAGCTCGTCGCGGACGGCGGCCACCCCGGCGCGCACGTCGCCGAGCGGCAGCCCGGCCCAGCGCGCCAGGTCGGCGACCGTGGCCGGGCCGTGGCCGCGGAAGTAGCGCAGCGCGAGCTCGGCCAGGCCGGCGTCCCGGTCCAGCCGCCGCGGCGCGGTCACCCACTCGTCGAGCAGCACGAACGCCTGGTCGCCGCCCGCCATCGGCCCCAGGCAGAGCGTGCCGGTCTGCGCGAGGTACCAGAGCAGGTGGTAACCGCGCTGCCCGGTGACGTCGACCCCGCCGTCGGTCAGGACGGCCAGCAGCTCCTTGCGGCCGCAGCGCCGGCCGCCGGCCAGCGCCGCGGTCACCCGCTCGCGGGCCCGCTCGGTGTCGGCCTCGGTGAGGCCGAGCACGGCCCGGCGCCTGGCCGCTCCCGCCAGCACCCGCGGACCGCACAGCTCCAGCAGCCAGTGCAGGTCCTCGGCCGGCACGAGGTGCAGGGTGCTGCGCATCGGCCAGGAGCGGACCACCTCCCCGGCGTCCAGCGCCGCCTCCACCCCGGCCCGCGTGCGCGCCGCCGTCCGCAGGGCCACCGAGGTCAGCGCTCCCGGCAGGTCCTGTCCCTGCACGCAGGTGAGCAGCCGGACCGCCTCGGTCGCCGTGGCCGGGGGCGGCCCGGCGACCCGCTGGGCCACCAGCCGGAGCAGCGCCAGGTCGCGGGACGGCGTCATGTCCGGGGAGCCTGGCAGGGCGGTGTGACATCCAGCAGCTCATCCGCTGCGTCGCGGGACGAGTGGCCCGCAGCGCCCGTTCCGGGACCGGCGCCGTCCACCCGCAGGCTGCACCCTGCCGCCAGCGAAACGGTACAGATCCGGCCGCCGGCCGGGGGTGGGTGCGGGCCCGGAATGGGTACGGCGCGCCGCGACCCGAACCCGGACGAGGACGATCCATGCTCCAGCTCCTGCACCACCCTGGCCGCGCACCCATCGGGACGGTGCCCGCGTGAGCCGGCTCTCCGGACGCCGCGTCGTCGTCACCGGCGGCGCGCGGGACATCGGCGCCGCGATCGTCCGCGGCTTCGTCAGCGAGGGCGCCACCGTGGCCGTGCTGGACCCGCGCGTCGAGGAGGCGGTGCAGCTGGCCGACGAGGTCGGCGGGCGTGCCTACCGGGTCGACCTGTCCGACGTCACCGACACGAGGGAGGCGATCGAGAAGGCGATCGCCGGGCTCGGCGGGATCGACGTCCTGGTGAACTACGCCGGCGAGCAGCGCTTCGCGCCGTTGCTCGAGATGGACCCCGCGGAGCTGGGCGACCCCTTCGCCATGCCGGCCCAGTCGATGCTCATCGCCATCCAGGCCGCGGCCTGCGCCATGATCGCCTTCCGGGCACCCGGCGAGGACTGCCCCGGCAAGGTGATCAACGTGGCCAGCGCCGGGGGCACCGCTGCAGGCGGGCAGGCCCACTACGCGGCGTCCAAGGCGGCGGTGATGGGGCTCACCCGGGCCGCTGCGCACGAACTGGGCCCGCACGGCATCACCGTCAACTGCCTGTGCCCGGGCTACGTGGTCCAGCACAGCGATCCGGGTGCGCACAGCCGCCCCGAGGTCGCGACCTGGTCCGCGCTCTCCCCACTCGGCCGGCTCGGCGAGCCCAGCGACGTCGCCCGCGCCGCGGTGTTCCTGGCCTCCAGCGATGCGGACTACCTGACCGGTGACGCGCTGAACGTCGCCGGTGGCATGGTCCTGCACTGACACACTCCGCGCGTGCAGGCAGGGGACTGGGACGCGCGCTACGCCGCGCAGCAGCAGTGGTCGGCCGAGCCCAACGCGCTGGTGGCCGAGCTGGTCGGGGACCTGCCGCCCGGCGCGGCGGTCGACCTGGCGGCGGGGGAGGGGCGGCACGCGGTGTGGCTGGCCGGGCTCGGCTGGCGGGTGACCGCGGTCGACTTCTCCGCCACCGGGCTGGCCCGGGGTCGCGGCCGGCCCGGTGCCGACCGCGTCACCTGGGTGACCGCCGACGTGCTGGAGTGGGACGCGCCACCGGAGTCGCTGGACCTCGTGCTCGTCGCCTACCTGCACCTGCCGGAGGCGCAGACCACCACCCTGCTGCGCCGCGCGGTCGGCTGGCTGCGGCCGGGCGGGCGACTGCTCGTCCTCGGCCACGACGTCGACAACGTCGCCCACGGCGTCGGCGGACCGCAGGACCCGGCGATCCTCCACAGCGTCCGGCGGCTCGCGCCGGTGGCCGAGCTGCTCGACGTCGACCGGCTGGAGCAGGTGCGCCGGCAGACACCGGCGGGCACCGCGCTGGACACCCTGCTGCTGGGCCGTCGCCCCCGTGCCGGCACCGGGTCGGCCCCGTCCGGAGGCTCGCCGCGAGCGCGCGAGCGGTGAGGAGGACGGGGTCCTCCCACCGGCGGTAGCGTCCGGCCGGTGATGGGGATGGGTGGGGCCGGCGGCCCGGACGCGCAGCGGCGCCGGCGGCTCGTCGCCGCGGTCGTGGTGCTCGCGCTGCTGCTCACCGCCGCGGCCACGGTGCTGTCGATCGTGCTGGGCTGAGGAGGCGGGTCGTGGACGCCGGGATCGAGGACTGGTTCGCCGCGGCGGGCCCGCGCGAGGCCGAGCTGCGCGCCACCGATGCGCTCGTCGTGGCCGCCGCGCCGGGCATCGACCGGCAGCTGGTGCCGGCGGGGTCGGGGCAGGTGCTCGGCTACGGGCTGATGCCCTACCGGCCGCGCTCGGCGCGGGAGACGACGACGTGGCCGCTGATCGCCCTCGCGGCGCAGAAGCGGCACCTGTCGCTCTACGTCTGCGCCGTCGTCGACGGGGCCTACCTGGCCGAGGCCCGCGCCGACCGGCTGGGCCGGGTCTCCTGCGGGAGGAGCTGCATCCGCTTCTCCTCGCTCGACCGGGTGGACCGGGACGAGCTGACCGCGCTGCTGCAGGACGCCGTCGCCGCGACGGAGGCCGGCGCCAACGCCTACTCCTCGGGCTGATCGGCCCGCCGCCGGGCCGGGGGACCGGCGCGTGCCGCGCCGGTGAGGTGCGTGGCGAACCAGTCACGGGCGAGCTCGGCGGCCGCGCGCAGCGTGCCGGGCTCCTCGAACAGGTGCGAGGCACCAGGGACGACGGCCAGCCGGTTGGTGCACCGCAGCCGGGCCTGCGCCTCCCGGTTGAGCTCGAGCACCTGCGTGTCGTGGCCGCCCACGATGAGCAGCGTCGGCGCCCGCACCTCGGCCAGCGCCGGGCCGGCCAGGTCGGGGCGCCCGCCGCGGCTGACCACGGCCCGCACGGCGTCGTCCCGCGCCGCCGCCACCAGGGCCGCCGCGGCGCCGGTGCTCGCGCCGAAGAAGCCCAGCGGCAGGCCGGCGCAGGACGGTTCGGCCGTCGCCCAGCGGGACACCGCGGCCAGCCGCCCGGCCAGCAGCTCGACGTCGAAGACCGGGCCGCGGGCGGTCTCCTCGGCCGGGGTGAGCAGGTCGACCAGCAGCGTGGCCATCCCCGCGCAGTGCAGCACCTCGGCGACGGCGCGGTTGCGGGGGCTGTGCCGGCCGCTGCCGCTGCCGTGGGCGAAGACGACCAGCCCGACGGCGTGCTCGGGGACGGCCAGGTGCCCGGGCAGCCCGTCGGGGCCGGCGTCGGCGACCACGTCCTCGTCCCGCGGGGTGGGGACCCCCGCCGCGGGTGCTGGGGCCGGCCGGCGCAGCAGCGCGAGGACCTCCTCCTCGTCGGTCGCCCGGAAGTCGGCGTAGGCCTGCCCGACCGCGGCGAAGCGCTGGGGGCTCTCCAGGCACACCACCTCGTCCACGGTCGGCGCGATGTCGGCCAGGGCGCGCGGCGAGCCGACCGGGACGGCCAGCACCACGCGCGCCGCACCGTGCGCCCGGACCACCTCGCAGGCGGCCCGGGCGGTCGCGCCGGTCGCGATGCCGTCGTCCACCACCACCGCCGTCCGGCCCTCGAGGGACAGCCGTGCCCGGTCGCCGCGCAGCTGCCGGGCCCGCCGCTCGAGTTCGGCGCGCTCGCGCCGCTCGACGTCGGCGAGGGTCGCCTCGTCGACGCGGGCGGCGTCCAGGACGTCCTCGTTGAGGACGACCACGCCGTCCTCACCGACGGCGCCCATCGCCAGTTCCGGGCGCCGCGGCAGGCCGAGCTTGCGGACGAGGACGACGTCCAGCGGGGCGCCCAGCGCGCGGGCGACCTCGGCGGCCACCGGCACCCCGCCCCGGGGCAGCCCGAGCACGACGACGTCCCGCCCGGCGAGGGGCGCCATCCGGCGCCCCAGCTGCCGACCCGCGTCCCTGCGGTCCTGGAACGGCACCCGAGCCTCCTCGCGTCGGACCCCATGCTCACCCTCGTCCCGTCCGATCGCGATCCGCAACCCTGGGTTGCGGGGTGACCTTGGTCCCTGGTGTGGGCCCCGTCCACCGTTCACCGTTGACGCCGGTGCCGATGGCGCCCACTGGACCTGATCCCCCGCGCACGGAGGCGCCCCCGCATGACGCTGACCGACGACCCCGCCGTCGAGCAGGCCGTGGCCCGACTCGCCGACGAGTTCCGGACGCGGTTGCGTCCGCAGGTCATCGGCACCGTGGTCCGCACCTGCCGTCAGGACCTCAGCGGGGTGCCCGCCACGGCGCTGCCCGAGCTCGTCGAACGGCTGGCCCGGGAGCGTCTGCAGTCCGTCGCCTGACGGAGGACCCCCTGCTCGCAGGCCTGGGGCGGCGCCCTGCAGGCGGCCGGCGAAACCGGTTGCCAGCGCCCGGACGATGACCGGGTGGGCTCAGTCGACGTGATAGGGGTGCGGCACACCCTCCCTGATGGCCGGGTGCTGCTCGACGGCGTCTCCTTCCGGATCGGTGACGGAGCCCGTGCCGCGCTGGTCGGCGAGAACGGGGCCGGCAAGACGACGCTGCTGCGGATCGTCGCCGGCGACCTGGTCCCCGAGGCCGGGACGGTGGCCCGCAGCGGCGGCCTCGGCGTGATGCGCCAGTTCATCGGCTCGGTCCGCGACGACACGACGGTCCAGCGGTTCCTCGTCGACCTCGCGCCGCCGGCCGTGCGTGCTGCGTGGGACGCGGTCGAGGCCGCCGAGCTCACCCTGATGGAGACCGACGACGACGCGGCGCAGCTGACCTACGCCGACGCGCTCGCGCAGTGGGGCGACGCCGGCGGCTACGACGCCGAGGTCACCTGGGACACCGTCACCGTCGCCGCGCTCGGCGTCCCGTACGACCGGTGCAAGTACCGCGAGCTCTCGACCCTCTCCGGCGGGGAGCAGAAGCGGCTGGCGCTGGAGGTGCTGCTGCGCGGTCCGGACCAGGTGCTGCTGCTCGACGAGCCGGACAACTACCTCGACGTCCCCGGCAAGCGCTGGCTCGAGGAGCGGCTGCGGGAGACCCGCAAGACGGTGCTGTTCGTCAGCCACGACCGGGAGCTGCTGGCGCGCGTCGCCGACCGGGTGGTCACCGTCGAGGGCGGGACGGCGTGGGTGCACGGGGGTGGGTTCGGCGACTACGCGCAGGCGCGGACCGCCCGGCACGAGCGGATGGCCGAGCTGCGCCGGCGCTGGGACGAGGAGCACGCGCGGTTGGTCGAGCTGGTGCGCACGCTGCAGCAGCAGGCGGCCAACTCGCCGGACATGGCCTCCCGGTACCGGGCCGCGCAGACCCGCCTGGCCAGGTTCGAGGCGGAGGGGCCACCCCCGGAGCGGCCGCCGGAGCAGCAGGTCGCGATGCGGCTGCGCGGCGGGCGCACCGGCGTGCGCGCGGTCATGGCCGAGCAGCTGGAGCTCACCGGCCTGATGCGGCCGTTCGACCTCGAGGTCTGGTACGGCGACCGGGTCGCCGTCCTGGGGGCCAACGGCGCGGGCAAGTCGCACTTCCTGCGGCTGCTGGCCGGCCAGGACGTCGCGCACACCGGCGCGTGGCGGCTCGGCGCCCGCGTCGTCCCCGGGGTCTTCGCGCAGACCCACGCGCACCCGGACTGGCTCGACCGGACCCTGGTCGACCTGCTGTGGCACGGGGAGCCGGGCCGGCCGGGTGTCGACCGCGGCCGGGCGATGGCCGCGCTGCGCCGCTACGGGCTGGCGGCGTCGGGCGACCAGACGTTCGGCACCCTCTCCGGCGGGCAGCAGGCGCGCTTCCAGGTGCTGCTGCTGGAGCTGTCCGGCGCCACGCTGCTGCTGCTCGACGAGCCGACCGACAACCTCGACGTGCTGTCGGCCGAGTCGCTGGAGGAGGCGCTCGCCGCGTTCGAGGGCACGGTGCTCGCCGTCACCCACGACCGCTGGTTCGCCCGCTCCTTCGACCGCTTCCTGGTCTTCGGCGCCGACGGCCGGGTGTACGAGTCGGCCGAGCCGGTGTTCGACGAGACGCGGGTGCGGCGCGCCCGGTGAGGAGGCCCACCGGTCGCCCGTGTGTGAGGGTGCTCACGCGGTCGACCTCGGCGGAGGGCTGGGGCCGCAACACGCCGTCGAGGCCAGGAGGTGTCCCGTGGAGGCTGACGAGATCCGTGCGGTGATGGAGGACCCCGTCGCGCGCCGGCTGCTGGCGTCGGCGAACCCCGCCCGGCTCGCCTACGTCGCGCGGGACGGGACGCCGCGCGTCGTCCCGGTCGGCTTCTCCTGGAACGGCGTGGCGATCGTCATCGGCACGGTGCCCGGGTCCGCGAAGGTCGCCGCCCTGCAGGCCCGTCCCGCCGTGGCGCTGACGATCGACACCAGCCCACCGACCTGGCCACCCAACGTGCTGCTGGTGCGCGGCACGGCCGAGGTCTCGCTGGTGGACGGCGTCTTCCCCGAGTACGTCGAGGGCGCCCGGAAGGTGACGCCGGCGGAGGAGTTCCCGCGGTGGGAGGCGGGCGTGCACGCGCTGTACGACCAGATGGTCCGGATCGACGTCACGCCGACGTGGGCGAGGGTCCACGACTTCGAGACCCGGATCCCCCAGGCGGTCGAGGAACTCGCGAGGAGCAAGTTCGGCGGGTCCTGACCGCCCTCCGTCGACGGCCGGGACACCACCGATGGTCCGTCAGGCCACCTTGACAGTCAGGCTGGCCTGACGGACGCTGGGGCATGGCCGACATCGACGCCCTCGACCGTGAGCACACGCTCGCCACCGCCGTCCGGCGCTTCGACGAGCTGCGCGGGCGGGACTCGCTGGCCGACCCCGACGACCCGGGGGGTCCCCGTCCGCTGAGCCGGGCCGAGGCGCTGGAGCTGCTGGCCCTCGGCGAGGTGATCGCCCGGAAGGCCGGCCAGGGGCGGCAGCTGACGGTCCGGACGGCGCGGGGCACCGGTGCCTCGTGGGCGGAGATCGGTCGGTCCCTGGGGACCACCCGCCAGTCGGCGTGGGAGGCGCACCGTCGCTGGATCGACGGGCAGGCCGCCCAGCACGGCGCCGTCGGCGAGATCGGCTTCGACGAGGAGGACGCCGCGGTCGCCCGGGCCCTGGCCGGCGACCGGCCGCGCTGACCTCCGGTCCGGCCGACCCGTCCGGCGCCGAGTCGATCACGGGGTGGGGGTGCCGCCGATGTCGTCGAGCTCCTCGAGCTCCCGCGGGCCGAGCACGAGCATCCCGGCGGCCAGGTTCTCCTCGAGGTGGGCCACCGACGAGGTGCCCGGGATGAGCAGCAGGTTGGGGCTGCGGGCCAGCAGCCAGGCCAGCGCGACCTGCATCGGGGAGGCCTCCAGCCGCCGGGCCACCGTCTCCAGCGCCGCGGACTGCAGCGGCGTGAAGCCGCCCAGCGGGAAGAACGGCACGTAGGGGATGCCCTCGCGGGCCAGCGCGTCGACCATCGGGTCGTCGTGCCGGTGCACCAGGTTGTAGTGGTTCTGCACGCACACGACCGGAGCGATCGACCGGGCCTCGGCCAGCTGCTGCGACGTCACGTTGCTGACCCCGAGGTGCCGGACCAGCCCCTCCTCCCGCAGCGCGGCGAGCGCCTCGAACGGCTCGGCCAGCGACCGCTCGACCGGCTCGGAGAAGCCGGGCATGCGCAGGTTCACGACGTCCAGCACCTCCACGCCCAGGTTGCGCAGGTTGTCCTCGACCGCCCGGCGCAGCTGCTCGGGGGCCAGCGCCTCGGGCCACTCGCCGGCCGGCGTCCGCTCGGCGCCGACCTTCGTGACCATGGTCAGGTCCTCGGGGTAGGGGTGCAGCGCCTCGCGGATGATCTCGTTGGTCACGTGCGGGCCGTAGTAGTCGCTGGTGTCGATGTGGTCGACACCGAGCTCCACCGCCCGGCGCAGGACGGCGACGGCGGCGGCGCGGTCGGCCGGCGGACCCATGACGTGCGGGCCGGCCAACTGCATCGCGCCGTAGCCGATCCGGTTGACCGACCGGTCGCCGAGGGAGAACCGGCCGGAGCGTTCCGCGGTGGGGGTCGGGGTCGTCATGACCGGGCCCTACCCCGGTCGTCGGACGGTCAGGCGGCGGCGCGGCACTCCGCGGGGACGGCGTCCGCCCCGGCCGTCGTCGGCACCCGGTCGCGCCGGTCGGCCGCCCGCACGACGACGGCGATCCCGGCGCCGGCCAGCGCCAGGGCCGCGCCCACCCAGATCGGGGCGGTGTAGCCCAGGCCCCCCGACAGCACCGCCGCGCCGAGCGCGGCGCCCAGGGCGTTGGCCACGTTGAACGCGCCCTGGTTGGCCGCGGAGACCAGGCTGCCGCCGCGCACCCGCGCGGCCTCGATGACGCCGTTCAGCACCACCGGCCCCAGCCCGAACGCGAGCGCGCCGAACAGCACCAGCAGCACGACGGCGGCGATGGGGGTGCGGGCCACGAGGGCGAACACGGCCAGGACGACGGCGGTGGCCAGCAGGCCGACCGTGACGAGGGAGAAGCCGTAGCGGTCGCCCAGCCGGCCGCCGACGAGCGTGCCCACGGTGGTGCCGACGCCGAAGAGCGCCAGCACCGGCGTCACCCACCCCACGGGCAGGCCGCCCAGCTCCGTGAGGATCGGGCTGACGTAGCTGTAGACGGCGAACAGCGCGGAGAAGCCGACCATCGTCAGGCCCAGCACCAGCCACACCTGACCGCGGCGGAAGGCGGCCAGCTCGGTGCGCAGGTCGCCGGGCTCGCCCAGCTCGGCCGGCATCCAGGCCAGCAGCCCGGCGATGGTGACCAGGCCGATGACGGCGATGGCGGCGAACACCAGCCGCCAGCTGGTCTGCTGCGCGACGAACGTGCCCAGCGGGACGCCGACGACGTTGGCCACGGTCAGCCCGCTGATCATCAGCGAGATCGCGCTGGTGGCCCGCTCGGGCGCGACCACCCGGCGGGCGGCGACCGCGCCGACGCCGAAGAAGGAGCCGTGCGCCAGGGCGGTGAGCACCCGGGCGGCGGCGAGCGTCTCGTAGGTGGGCGCCACCGCCGACAGCGCGTTGCCGACGACGAACAGCACCATGAGGCCGACGAGGGTCTGCCGCGGCGGGAAGCGCACGCCGAGCGCGGTCAGGGTGGGCGCACCCACCACGACGCCGATGGCGTAGGCGGAGATCAGCAGGCCGACCGACGGGACCGAGACCCCGAGTCCCTCGGCCATCTCGGGCAGCATGCCCATCACGACGAACTCGGTGGTGCCGATGCCGAAGGCGCCGATGGCGAGGGTGAGCAGGGCGCGGGGCACGGGGCGGCTCCAGGACGGTGCGGTATCCGGTGGGGCTCGGACTGCGTCGTCCTGCCGAGGTGTTCCCTCCCGACCCTGCCAGGGTCCTTGGTCCCGCGTCCTGCTGTGGCGGGGTGCGACCGGTCACAGGCCGGTCAGGTGGCCTCCCGATGCGCGACGGGGGCCGGCCGCGGGAGGCCGGTCCCCGTCGCGTCGGGTCAGGGCCTGAGCAGCACCTTGACCGCGCCGTCCCGCTTCTCGCGGAAGTCCGCATAGGCCTGCGGCGCCTGCTCCAGCGGCACGTGGTGGGTGGCGAAGTCGTCGACGCCCAGCGGGTCGCCCTCGGTGAGGATCGGCAGGATGTCGGGCACCCACCGCCAGACGTTGGCCTGGCCCATGCGCAGCTGGATCTGCTTGTCGAACATCCGCATGAGGGGCACGGGGTCGGTCGCCCCGCCGTAGACCCCCGACAGCGAGATCGTCCCGCCGCGGCGGACCGCGTCGATGGCGGTGTTGAAGGCGGCCAGCCGGTCGATGCCGACCACCTGCATGACCTTCTCCATGACCGCGTCCGGCACGACCGCGGTCGCCTTCTGGGCGATGCTCGCCAGCGGGGAGCCGTGCGCCTCCATGCCGACGGCGTCGATCACCGCGTCAGCGCCGCGGCCGGCGGTCGCGTCCTGGATCTGCTGCACGACGTCGTCCTTGTCCGTCGAGCGGATGACGTGCGTGCCGCGGGCGGTGGCCCGCGCGAGCCGCTCCGGGACGACGTCGGAGGCGTAGACGTCCTCGATGCCCAGGTGGTGGGCGATGCGGGTGCACATGTCACCGATCGGGCCGAGGCCCAGGACCAGCAGCGTGCCGCCGGGCGGCGTCGCCGCGTACTGCACCGCCTGCCAGGCGGTCGGCAGCACGTCGGAGAGGTAGACGAACCGGTCGTCGGGCAGCCCCTCGGGGACCTTGATCGGCAGCGTGTTGCCGAAGGGCACCCGCAGGTACTCCGCCTGGCCGCCGGGCACCTGGCCGTAGAGCTTGGTGTAGCCGAACAGCGAGGCGCCGAAGCCCTGCTCGCGGTTCTGCGTCGTCTCGCACTGGGACTGCAGGCCCTGCGAGCACATCCAGCAGGTGCCGCAGGAGATGTTGAAAGGGACGACGACCCGGTCGCCGGGCTTGACCGCGGTGACCTCGGGGCCGACCTCGCGGACGACGCCCATGGGCTCGTGGCCCATCACGTCGCCGACCGTCATGAACGGCGCCATGACCTCGATCAGGTGGAGGTCGGACCCGCAGATGCCGCTCGAGGTGACCTCGACGACGACGTCGGTGGGGTCCTTGATCGTGGGGTCCGGGACGGTGTCCACCCGGACGTCGGCTCGGCCGTGCCAGGTCACTGCGCGCATGGGAGTGGGCTCCTCAGGGAGGCGTCGACGGGTCTCGGACAAGGGCCTTCTGCCCCGACGTGATGTCGATCGCGCCCCCGCGTGCCACGCCGCGGCGTGTCGCTCACATGTCGTCAGAGGGACTCGACGCAACGTCGACGGTCAACCGTGCACGTCCGTGATCCCGCCCACCGATCCGGGCCCTATTCCCCGCCGCGAAAGTCACGATTTGGTCACGACGTGTTTACATGGCTTCCGTCCGCTTCCCCCGGACCCCGCACGACGACCCTGTCCCCTCCGGAAGCCAGGTGCATGAGCCAGCTCCACCACGACCGTCCCGTCGACCAGGGCGAGACGGCCCCACACCACGTCCCGACGCGCCGCATGGGGGATGCGCGACCGTCGGACACCACCCCCGAGGAGCTCCGGCTCACCGAGGTCCCCGACCTCGCCGACCTCACCCAGCAGGCCGAGGCCGTCGCCCGCGCCGGCATCGAGGACGTCCGCCCGGCCTCCGCCGCTCCGGTCGTGACCGGCGGACGACGGGGCCGCCTCCGCACCCGCGGGATCCCGTCGCCGGCCCGCCGCCCGGCCGCCTACCTGGCCGCCGCGCTCGTCGGGGTCAGCGGCCTGGGCCTGTTCGCCGCCGGCGACCGCGCCGCGGAGAGGACCGACGTGGCCGAGAGCTCCTCGGTCAGCGTCGCCGAGGAGCTGGGGCTGGACGGAGGGTCGCAGCCCGCGGTCCCCGAGGCCGACGCCGCCGCCCGGCTCGGTGAGCTCACCGCCAGCCGCACCGCGCGGCAGGCCGAGCAGGCCGCCGCCGCCCAGGCGCAGGCGGAGGCCGACCGGCTCGCCGCCGCGGCGATCGCGGAGGCCGCCCGCCCCGAGGCGGTGCTGCCCGTCGACGGCGGTCGGCTGACCAGCGGCTTCGGGTCCCGGTGGGGCAGGGCGCACGCCGGCATCGACCTCGCCGCGCCCATGCGCACGCCGGAGAAGGCCGCGATGGACGGCGTCGTGCTCGAGGCCGGCCCGGCCAGCGGCTACGGCCTGGCGGTCTTCGTCCAGCACGCCAACGGCGACGTCACCGCCTACGGCCACATGGACGAGATCCTCGTCTCGGCCGGCCAGGTCGTCCGCGCGGGCGACACCATCGCGCTGCTCGGCAACCGCGGCCAGTCCACCGGCCCGCACCTGCACTTCGAGGTGCGCCGCGGCGGCCTCAACGGCGAGAAGGTCGACCCGGTGCCCTACCTGCGGGAGCGCGGCGTCCAGCTCTGAGGAAGGACCCCCTGCCCTCCGCCACTCGCAGGAGGACCCCGTCCTCCCGACCCTCGCAACCCCGGGACGGGGCCAGGGTCCCTGCAGGGAGCCGTTCCCGTCCGTCACCGAGGCCGTGCGGGACACTCGACCGTGCGGGACGCGACGGCGGGGGAGGCCGGTTGATGGGGCACGGGCACGGGCACGGGCAGGGCGCCCCCACGGGCACCGCCTCGGCCGCGTACCGCCGCCGGCTGACCGTCGTCCTCGGCCTCACCGTCGCGATGGTCGCCGCGGAGATCGTCGGCGCGGTGGTCTCCGGGTCGCTGGCCCTGCTCGCCGACGCCGGACACATGGCCACCGACGCCCTGGGCCTCGGCCTGGCGCTCGGGGCGGTCTCGCTGGCCCAGCGTCCCGCCCGCGGACGGCGCACCTTCGGCTGGCAGCGCGCGGAGATCCTCGGCGCCGTCGCCAACGGCCTGCTGCTGGTGGCCGTCGCCGGCTACGTCGTCGTGGAGGCGGTCCGCCGGATCGAGGACCCGCCCGAGATCGACTCCGGCGTGGTGCTCGCCGTCGCCGCGGTGGGCCTGGCCGTCAACCTCGCCGGCCTGGCGCTGCTGCATTCGGGCCGCTCGGCGTCCCTCGCCGTCCGCGGTGCCCACCTCGAGGTGCTCGGCGACGCGCTGGGCTCGGTCGCCGTCCTCGTCGCCGCCGTCGTCGTCGCGACCGCCGGGTGGACGCCGGCCGACACGGTCGCCTCCCTGCTCATCGCCGCTCTGGTGCTGCCGCGGGCGTGGTCGCTGCTGCGCGAGGCCGTCGACGTGCTGCTGGAAGCGGCGCCGCGCGGGGTGGACCTCGACGACGTGCGGGCACACGTCCTCAGGGTGGACGGCGTCGTCGGCGTCCACGACCTGCACGCCTGGACGATCACCTCGGGCCTGCCGGTGCTCTCCGCGCACGTCGTCGTGAGCGACGAGGCGCTGGCCGACGGCCACGGCGGGCGGGTGCTCGACGCGCTCTGCGCCTGCCTGGGGGACCACTTCGACGTCGAGCACTGCACCTTCCAGCTGGAGGCCGAGGCGCACGCCGGCCACGAGGCGCCGGTCCACGAGTGAAGCTGGAGGACCCCCTGTCCCCCGCCACTCGCAGGCTCGCGGCGGGACCCCGCAGGGGGCCGCGGCGGTGCCCTGGACGGGGCCGTTCCACCACGTCGCCTGGTGGGACAGTGGGGTGGCAAGTGGACGGCACGGCAGGAGGCAGCGGTGGACCACGGTCATCACCCGGGCATGTGGGTGCCCGCGGAGCCGCCGACGTGGGGGCGGATGTTCCTGCCGCACCTCGACGGCTGGTCGTGGTTGGCGGTGCTGAGCCTGCTCGGGCTCGTCGGCTACCTGGTCGCGGTCGTGCTGCTGCGCCGCACGGGCGTGACCTGGCCGTGGTGGCGGACGGCGTCCTGGGTGGCCGGCTGTGCCGCGCTGTTCGCGGTGACCGGCACCTGGCTCAACGGTTACGGCATGGTGCTGTTCAGCGTGCACATGGCCCAGCACATGGTGCTGTCGATGGTGGTGCCGATCCTGCTGCTGGTCGGTGCCCCGGTGACCCTCGCGCTGCGGACCCTGCCGCGCGGCAAGCGGCTGGCCGGCGTCCCGCGGGCGCTGCTGCTCGACGCGCTGCACAGCCGGGTCGCCCGCGTGCTGTCGCACCCGGCGTTCACGCTGCCGCTGTTCCTGGCCAGCCTCTACGCGGTCTACTTCACGCCGCTGTTCGACGCGCTCATGGCCAACCCGGTGGGCCACCAGTTCATGCTGGCCCACTTCACGGTGACCGGGCTGCTGTTCTTCGGCCCGATCCTGGCCCAGGACCCCTGGCCCCGGACGGCGGGCCACGGCGGCCGGATCGTCGAGCTGCTGCTCCCGATGCCGTTCCACGCCTTCTTCGGCGTCGCGATCCTGATGGCCGGCTCGCTGGTGGTGGAGACCTTCGCCGACCCGCCGGCCGGCTGGGGCGTCGACCCGCTGGCGGACCAGCAGACCGCCGGGAGCATCGCCTGGTCCTTCGGCGAGATCCCGACGGTCTTCGTCCTGGCGGTCGTGCTGTTCGCCTGGATGGGCTCCGAGCAGCGGAAGGCCCGCCGCCTCGACCGGGTCGCCGAGCGCACCCAGGACGCCGAGCTCGCCGCCTACAACGAGCGCCTCAAGGCCCTCGCCGCGCGCGGACGCTGAGGTCGACCCCGGCGTCCACCGCAGCGGCGCCCGGGGCGGTGGGTGCCTGCGACCATGTCCGCGTGCCGGTATCCCTGGTGTTCACCGCGGACACGCACGTCCCGAAGCGGGCGCGTGACCTCCCTCCTGCGCTGTGGGCCGCGATCGACGCGGCGGACGTCGTCGTGCACGCCGGCGACTGGGTGGACGTCGCGCTGCTCGACCGGTTCGAGGAGCGCGCCTCCCGGCTGGTCGCCGTCCACGGCAACAACGACCACGGCCCGCTGCGCGAGCGGCTGCCCGAGGTGGCCCGCGCCGAGGTCGGCGGCATCCGGCTGGCCGTCGTCCACGAGACCGGCGACAGACGAGGCCGCGAGGCCCGCTGTGCCGCCCGCTTCCCCGATGCCGACCTGCTGGTGTTCGGGCACAGCCACATCCCCTGGGACACCACCGCCGGCACCGGTCTGCGGCTGGTGAACCCCGGCTCGCCCACCGACCGGCGCCGGCAGCCGCACGGCACCTTCGTCACCGCGGTGGCCGACGACGGCGTGCTGCGCGACGTGACCTTCCACCCGGTCGTGAGGTGACGGCGGCCACCGGCGGCAGCACGGGAGGCACGGCGCGCTGGCGCCACCTCGGGGTCAGCCTGGTCGGGCTGGTCGCCGCGTGCGCGGTCCAGAACGGGCTGCCGTTCCTCACCGTCGCCCTCCGCGCGGAGGGGCTCTCCCTCGCCGCGATCGGCCTGCTGGTCAGCGCGCCCGCGGCGGGCCTGGTGCTGAGCCTGCTCGCCTGGGGCGCGGCGGCCGACCGGTACGGCGAGCGGGTGGTGCTCAGCGCCGGGCTCGGCGTCGCCGCGGCCGCCATGACCGGCGCCGCCCTGGCCGACACCGCGGTCGCCACGGGGCTGTGGCTGCTGCTCGCCGGTGCCGGCAGCGCCTCGGTGCACGCGGCCAGCGGGCGGCTGGTGCTCGGCTGGTTCCCCGCCTCGCAGCGCGGTCTGGCCATGGGGGTGCGCCAGGCCGGCCAGCCGATCGGCGTGGGGCTGGCGGCCTTCGCGTTGCCGCGGCTGGCCGAGGACGGCCCGGGGACGGCGTTCGCCGCGCTCGCCGCCGGCTGCGCGGTCACCGCCGTCCCCGTCGGGGTGCTGGTGCGCGACCCGGCGCGGCCCGTGCCGGCCCCGGGTGCGCCGCGGGCGGCCTCGCCCTACCGCTCGCCGGTGCTGTGGCGGGTGCACGCGGCCAGCACGCTGCTGGTCGTCCCGCAGTTCGTGGTGGCGGCCTTCAGCTTCGACTTCCTGGTGCGCGAGGCCGGCTGGTCGACCGCCGGGGCCGGCACGCTGCTCGCGGTCACCCAGCTCGGCGGGGCGGCCGCGCGGCTCGGTGCGGGCGCGTGGTCGGACCGCGCGGGCAGCCGGGTGCGACCGCTGCGCCTGGTCTCGGTCGCGGTGGCCGCCGTCGTCGGGGTGCTGGCCGTCGTCGCCGTCCTCACCCCGGACGTCCTGGCCCCGGTTGCCGTCGCCGTGGCCGTCGTCTGCGCCGCCGTCGTCACGGTGAGCCCGAACGGGATCGCGTTCACCTCCGTCGCCGAGCAGGCCGGCAGCACCTGGGCCGGGCGCGCGCTGGGCGCGCACAACACCGCGCAGAACCTCTCCGCCTCCCTGACCGTGCCGCTGGCCGCGCTGCTCGTCGACAGCGGGCCCGGCTACCCGGCGGCGTTCGCGGCCGGCGCCGTCGCGGCGGCCCTGGCGGTCGGTGTGGTGCCGGGCCGGGCGGCCGAGGCGTCTTCCGGCGGCGCCCCGCGGGCGGCCGACCCGGCTCCGAGCCGGTGAGCCCTCGCCGGCCGTGGCCCCCGGGAGCGGTCGAGCTGCTCGCCTGCCCGGTCTGCGGGGGGCCGCTGGCCGTGCGGGCCGACGACGCCGGGCTGGTCTGCCCGGCCGGGCACTCCTTCGACCGGGCGCGGCAGGGGCACGTCACGCTGCTGCCGCCCGGGCACGTCCCGCCGTCCGGCGACTCCGCGGCGATGGTCGCCGACCGGGTGGCCTTCCTCGCCGCCGGTCACTACGCCGGTGTGACCCGCGCGCTGGCGGACGCCGTCACCGTGGGGGAGGACGGCCCGCCCGGTGCGCTGCTCGACCTCGGCGGGGGCACGGGGCACCACCTGGCCGGCGTCCTCGACCGGCTGCCCGGCGCGGTCGGGGTGGTCCTGGACTCCTCGCGGTACGCCGCCCGCCGCGCGGCCGGAGCGCACCCGCGGGCCCTAGCGGTGGTGGGCGACGCCTGGGCCCGGCTGCCGGTGCGCGACGCCGCCGTCGACCGGGTGCTGGTCGTGTTCGCCCCGCGCAACGGCCCCCAGATCGCGCGGGTGCTGCGGCCGGGTGGGCGGCTGGTCGTCGTCACCCCGGCCGCCGACCACCTCGCCGAGCTGGTCGAGTCGCTGGGGCTGCTGCGGGTCGACCCCGACAAGGCCCGCCGGCTGTCGGCGACCCTCGAGCCGCACCTGCGCCCGGTCGCCGCGGCCGGGCACCGGGAGCGGCTGGAGCTGGACCGCGCGGCGGTCACGACGCTGGTCGGCATGGGCCCGCACGCGCGGCACCTGACGCCTGAGGGGCTGGCAGAGGCCGTGGCCGGGCTGCCCGAGCGGACGCCGGTCACCGTGTCGGTCGACGTGACGACCTGGACGCGGGGCGGCTGACCGGGAGGCCCGCCAGGTCACGGTTCGGCAACGGTCCCGGCGCGAGGGGGCCGCGGGGACGGCGTGCCTCTGGCCTCGGCAGGAGGCGCGTCGCGGGAACCGTCTAAGCTGCGGCCGTGACGATCGCACCGGCGCCGATCGTGAGCCGGCCGAGCCCGGTTCACCAGGCGGAGAAGGGCTCGCGGCTCTCGAACCTGCTGCGGACCACCGACCACAAGACCATCGGCCTGATGTACCTGGCCACCTCCTTCGCCTGGTTCGTCATCGGCGGCCTGATGGCGATGCTCATGCGCGGAGAACTGGCCCGGCCGGGTCTGCAGTTCCTGTCGCCCGAGCAGTACAACCAGCTGGTCACCATGCACGGCACGGTGATGCTGCTGTTCTTCGCGACGCCGCTGTTCTTCGCGTTCTCGAACCTGATCATGCCGCTGCAGATCGGCGCGCCCGACGTGGCGTTCCCGCGGCTGAACTCGTTCTCCTACTGGCTGTTCCTCTTCGGCAGCACGATCGCGGTCTCGGGCTTCTTCACCCCGGGCGGTGCCGCCGACTTCGGCTGGTACGCCTACACGCCGCTGTCCCTGGGGACCCACAGCCCCGGAGCCGGTGCCGACCTGTGGATCGCCGGCCTGGCGGTGTCCGGTCTGGGCACCATCCTCGGCGCGGTCAACTTCATCACCACGATCGCCTGCCTGCGGGCACCGGGGATGACGCTGTTCCGGATGCCGATCTTCACCTGGAACACGCTGGTCACCAGCCTGCTGGTGCTCTTCGCCTTCCCGATCCTCACCGCCGCCCTGTTCGGTCTCCTGGCCGACCGGCAGCTGGGTTCCCTGATCTACTCGGAGGAGAACGGGGGGCCGATGCTGTGGCAGCACCTGTTCTGGTTCTTCGGGCACCCCGAGGTCTACATCATCGCGCTGCCGTTCTTCGGGATCATCACCGAGGTCATCCCGGTGTTCAGCCGCAAGCCGCTGTTCGGCTACAAGGGCATGGTCTTCGCCACCATCGCCATCGGCGCCCTGTCGCTGACGGTGTGGGCGCACCACATGTACGCCACCGGTGCGGTGCTGCTGCCGTTCTTCGCGTTCCTGACCTACCTGATCGCCGTGCCGACCGGGATCAAGTTCTTCAACTGGATCGGCAGCATGTGGCGCGGGCAGCTGACCTTCGAGACGCCGATGCTGTTCGCGATCGGCTTCATGGTCACCTTCCTGCTCGGTGGCCTGACCGGTGTGTTGCTGGCCTCCCCGCCGCTGGACTGGCACGTCAACGACAGCTACTTCGTCGTGGCGCACTTCCACTACGTGGTCTTCGGGACCGTGGTGTTCGCCGCCTACGCCGGCGTCTACTTCTGGTTCCCCAAGATGTGCGGCCGGATGATGGACGAGCGCCTGGGCAAGCTGCACTTCTGGCTGACGTTCATCGGCTTCCACGGCACGTTCCTGGTGCAGCACTGGCTCGGCGGTGAGGGCATGCCGCGTCGCTACGCCAACTACCTGGCCAGCGACGGGTTCACCACGCTGAACACGGTGTCGACGGTCTTCTCGTTCATCCTCGGCGCCTCGACGATCCCGTTCTTCTACAACGTGTACAAGTCGTGGAACTACGGTCGGCTGGCGCTGCGGGACGACCCGTGGGGCCACGGGAACTCGCTGGAGTGGGCGACGTCGTCGCCGCCGCCGCGGCACAACTTCGTGGAGATCCCGAAGATCCGCTCCGAGCGGCCGGCCTTCGAGGCGCACTACCCGCACCTGCTCGACCGTCTCCAGCGCGAGGCGCACGCCGGCAAGCGGCACGAGCCCTACGCCGGCGTCAGCGAGCTGGGTGCCACCGGCGGTCGCCGGCAGGGGCCGAACGACCCCGACCCCACCTGAGGAAGGACCCCGGCCTCCCCACCCTTCGCAGGCTCGCGGCGGGACCCTGCAGGAGGGCCGCCGGGACGGGGCCGCTCTGGAGGGTCACCTGCGACGCCCCGTCGGCTCCGGCCGGCGGGGCGTCGCCGCGTCCAGGGCGGGCCCGGTGCCCGGCCCGGGCCGGTGGCAGGACGCCCCAGCGCGGTGCGGGAGGATGGCTGTCGTGCCGCTCGACCCCACCCCCCGCACGTCACCGACCGCCGTCTCCACCCCGCGGGCGCTGCTGACCGTCTCCGGAGGCGACCGGCGAGGGGTCACCGCACGGCTGTTCGCGGCCCTCGCCGCACCCGGGGGAGAGCTCCCGCCGGTCGAGGTGGTCGACATCGAGCAGGTCGTCGTCCACGGGCAGCTGGTGCTCGGCGTCGTCGTCGGGGCACTGCCCGCCGAGGGCGGGCCGGTGGAGGAGTGCCGGTTCCTCGCCGCACTCGAACGGCTCGCCGCCGAGGTCGCGGAGGCGACCGGGGTGCGGGTCCAGGTGGAGTCGGCCGCCGACGCCGGCCTCGACGCCGCCCCGGAGGGCCGCCCCCACCACGTCATCCTGCTCGGCCGCCCGGTGCCCCCGGAGGCCGTGGCCGGCGCCGCGGCGGCCATCGCCGGCATCGGCGGCAACATCGAGGCGATCCGCCGGCTGTCGGACTACCCGGTGACCAGCTTCGAGCTGACCGTCTCCGGGACGGAGGCCACCGAGCTCCGCACCGCCCTGGCCTCGGTCGCCTCGACCACCGGCGCCGACATCGCCGTCGAGCAGGTCGGCCTGGCCCGCCGCAGCAAGCGGCTGATCGTCCTGGACGTCGACTCCACGCTGGTCCGCGGCGAGGTGATCGACGAGCTCGCCGCGCGCGCCGGGCGGGCGGCCGAGGTCGCCAAGATCACCGCCGCCGCCATGAACGGGGAGCTGGACTTCGCCCAGTCGTTGCGGGCCCGCGTGGCCGCGCTCGAGGGGCTGCCCGTCGAGGTGCTCGACGAGGTCCGCGAGACGCTGGTGCTCACGCCCGGCGCGCGCACGCTCATCCGCACCCTCAAGCGGCTCGGGTTCCGCTGCGGCATCGTCAGCGGTGGCTTCACCCAGATCACCGACCCGCTGGCCGAGCAGCTCGGCCTGGACTTCGCCGCCGCCAACACCCTTGAGGTGGCCGACGGGCGGCTCACCGGCGGCCTGGTGGGGGAGATCGTCGACCGTGCCGGCAAGGCCCGCGCGCTGGTCCGCTTCGCCGACCGGTACGGCATCCCCCTGGACCAGACCGTGGCCGTCGGCGATGGCGCCAACGACCTCGACATGCTCAACGCCGCCGGGCTCGGCATCGCCTTCAACGCCAAGCCCTACGTGCGCGAGCAGGCGCACACGGCGCTCAACCAGCCCTACCTCGACGCCGTCCTGCAGGTGCTCGGGTTCACGCGGGACGAGGTCCTCGACGCGGTGTGATCCGTCGGCCTACCGGCCGACACCGCGACCACGTGCCGTCCCCGACCTGCGTCGAGCCCGGCCCGTCCCTCCTCGGGGAGGCCTCCGGCCCCACTCGTCGGAACGCCTCGCCACGGCGACACGGCGACCACGTGCCGTGGCGGGTCGCCGAGGCGTCAGGCCCGGTGGACCTGGCCCTCGAGTTCGACGCCGGCGGTGCGCAGCTGGTCGAGGGCGGCGTCCGTGGTCGCCTCGCTGACGCCCGCGGTGAGCGGCAGCAGCACCCGGGTCGCGAAGCCCTCGCCGACGGCGTCCAGCGCGGTCGCCCGCACGCAGTGGTCGGTGGCGATGCCGACGACGTCCACGGCGTCCACCCCGTGCGCGCGCAGCCAGTCGGCCAGCGGGACGCCGTCCGAGCGCCCCTCGAAGCCGGAGTAGGCCGCGGCGTACTCGCCCTTGTCGAACACCGCCTCGATGGGTCGGCGCTCCAGCCGAGGGTGCAGCTCGACGCCGTCCGTACCGACCACGCAGTGCGCCGGCCAGGTCTCCAGGTAGTCCGGCTCCTCGGCGAAGTGGCCGCCGGGGTCGACGTGGTGGTCGCGGGTGGCCACCACGTGCGCGTAGTCGGCGGCGTGCGCGCGGACGTGCTCGCTGATCGCGGCGGCGACGTCCGCACCGCCGGCGACGGCGAGGCTGCCGCCCTCGCAGAAGTCGTTCTGCACGTCCACGACGAGCAGAGCGCGGGTCATCTCGTCCTCCTCAGGCCGTCAGGGTGTCGATGGCGCAGTCCCCGCGGGACAGCGCGAACGCCTCCGCGGGCATCGCCTCGCGCGCCCGCTGGTGGTGCGCGCGGGCGGCGGCCAGCGCCTCGCGCGGCGTGGCCGGGGTGCAGAGCTCGCCGCCCCGGACCAGCTCCACGATCAGCTGCCGGTCGCCGTCCCGAGGCAGGACCGCCTCGCTGGTCACCACCTCGGCGGTCGCCGTCCCGGAGGCGTCGTGCCGGCGGACGGCGGACTTGCGGCCGCCCACCGACGGCTTGCCCAGGGACCGCTTGGCCACCGCGACGCCGTCGCGCTCCACCAGCTTGTAGACCATGCCCATCGTCGGTGCGCCGGAGCCCGTGACCAGGGCCGTCCCGACGCCGTAGCCGTCGACCGGCGCGGCCATCAGTCCGGCGATCGCGTACTCGTCGAGGTCGCTGGTGACGATGATCCGCGTGCGGGTGGCACCGAGCTCGTCGAGCAGTTCGCGGGCGTGGGCGGCGAGGGTGGGCAGGTCACCGGAGTCCAGCCGGATGGCGCCGAGCTCCGGGCCGGCGACCTCCACCGCGGTGCGGATGCCCTGGTCGACGTCGAAGGTGTCCACCAGCAGCGTCGTGCCGACGCCGAGCGTGGCGACCTGGGCGCGGAAGGCCGACTCCTCGTCGTCGTGCAGCAGGGTGAAGGCGTGGGCGCTGGTGCCGGTCGTCGGCACCCCGTACCGGCGGCCGGCCTCCAGGTTCGACGTCGAGGCGAAGCCGACCAGGTGAGCGGCGCGGGCGGCGGCGACCGCGGCCTCCTCGTGGGTGCGCCGCGAGCCCATCTCGATGCACGGCCGCTCGCAGGCGGCGGTGACCATCCGGGCCGCGGCGGAGGCGATCGCGCTGTCGTGGTTGAGCACCGAGAGCACCAGGGTCTCCAGCAGCACCCCTTCGGCGAACGGTGCGCGGACGGTGAGCACGGGGGAGCCGGGGAAGAACAGCTCGCCCTCGGCGTAGCCGTCGACGTCCCCGCTGAACCGGAACCCGGCCAGCCAGTCCAGCAGCCGGGAGTCGGTGAGCCCCTGCTCGCGGAGCGCGGCGAGGTCCTCGTCGGTGAACCGGAAGCCGGGCAGCGCCTCGAGCAACCGGCCGGTGCCGGCGAGCACCCCGTAGCGACGGCCGTGCGGCAGTCGCCGGGCGAAGACCTCGAAGACGCAGTCGCGGTCGGCGGTGCCGTCGGCGAGGGCCGCGGCGACCATGGTCAGCTCGTACCGGTCGGTGAGCAGGGCGGGACCCGTCGGCATGGCTCCGGAGCCTAGGCGGGGTCGAGCGGGGCCACCGCCCGGGCGGGTCTCCTAGAGTGGGGTCGTGGCCGGACCACTCGCGCCGACACGGACGCCGGAGGAGACCGTCGAGGAGCACGGCGACCTCGACCGACCCTGGGTCACCATCGTCTGGAACGACCCGGTGAACCTCATGACCTACGTGACCTACGTGCTGCAGGAGCTGTTCGGCTACGACGAGCCGACGGCGACCACGCTGATGCTCCAGGTGCACGAGGAGGGCCGGGCGATCGTGAGCTCCGGCCCGCGGGAGAAGATGGAGCACGACACCAGCCGGCTGCACGCCTACGGCCTGTGGGCCAGCTACCAGCAGGACTCGTGAGCGAGCTCGCGAGCTCACGCAGGGCACAGCAGGCCGGGCGCATGCGGGCGACGAGCGCCAGCGAGGAGACCGCATGAGGCCCTTCCGCCGCAAGGGCGACGAGCTGGTGGCCCGGCTCGAGCCCGCCGAGGCCCGCATCCTCGCCCTGCTCCTCGACCAGCTCGAGCAACTGCTCACCGCCGACGCCGAGGACGTCACCGGCGACCCGGTGCTCGACCGGCTGCTGCCCGCCGGCCACCGCAGCGACCCCGAGCTGGCCGCCGACTACCGCGAGCTGACCGAGTCCTCGCTGCGTGCGGGCAAGGCCGACGACCTGGCCACGGTCCGCGCCGGCCTGCCGCCGGACGGCGGGACCGTCCGCCTGGACCCCGACCAGGCGACCGCCTGGCTGCGCACCAGCAACGACCTGCGCCTGGCGCTGGGCACCCGCCTCGGCGTCCAGGAGGACACCGAGCCGCCGGAGGACCTCGGCAGCGAGGAGGGGCAGCAGCTGGCCGTCTACTACTGGCTCACCGGGCTGCAGGGGTCGCTCGTCGACGCACTCGCCGCCGGTCGCGCCGGCCGAAGGTGAGCACGACCAGCACCGCGACCAGCAGGTCGAGCACGAAGAACACCGACACCAGGCCCGGCATCCGCAGGTCCCGCGCGATCGCCCCGACGGCGCTGACGAGGACGACGAGCGAGAGCGCCCCGACCAGCAGCAGCGTCAGCAGCCGGCCGGTGACCAGCAGCACCAGGGAGATCCGGTCGGCGGTGACGTCGCTGCTGTAGTGGCCGCTGCGACGGCGCAGCCCGACCGCCCCGCGTACCAGTGCGGGCACCGCCACGACCAGCACCCCGGTGATCATCAGCAGCTCCAGGACCACGGACGGGCACCGTATCGGGCGGCCCCTGCAGGGGCCCGCCGCGAGCCCGCGAGGGGTGAGGAGGACGGGGTCCTCCTCGGTGGGGGACGGGGGGTCCTTCTAGACTGGAGGCGTGCTGCGCATCGACCGCGCGACCTACGACGCCATCGTGGCCCACGCCCGGGAGGACCACCCGGACGAGGCCTGTGGTGTCGTCGCCGGCCCCGAGGGCAGCGACCGCCCCGAGCGCTACATCCCGATGCTCAACGCCGCCCGGTCGCCCACGTTCTACGAGTTCGACTCCGGCGACCTGCTGCGGCTGTACCGCGAGATGGACGACCGGGACGAGGAGCCGGTGGTGATCTACCACTCGCACACCGCCACCGAGGCGTACCCATCGCGGACCGACATCAGCTACGCCTCGGAGCCGAACGCGCACTACGTCCTGGTGTCCACCCGCCACCACGGGGACCAGACCGGCCTGGCCGGCGACGAGGTCGAGTTCCGCAGCTTCCGCATCGTCGACGGCGTCGTCACCGAGGAGGACGTCGAGGTCGTCGAGTCCTACCTGTTCGGCCACTCGCCGACCACCGTCGTCTACGACTGACGGAGGACCCCCCTGCCACCCGCGAGCTCGCGGCGGGACCCTGCAGGAGGGCCACTCGGACCGACGCCCCCGGAATGCCCCACGTCGAGCGGGCGTTCCCCGACCAGACGCACGTCCCGCTGCGCACTCGCGCAGCAGCAACCCGAGTCCTGAGGAGAACAGCACGCCATGGCCATCGAGGTCCGGATCCCGACCATCCTGCGCACCCACACCGGCGGCAGCAAGACCGTCGAGGGCAACGGGGACACCCTGGCCGCGCTCGTCGACGACCTCGACGCCAAGCACCCGGGCCTGAAGAACCGCCTCGTCACCGAGGAGGGCAAGCTGCACCGCTTCGTGAACGTCTACGTCAACGACGAGGACGTGCGCTTCACCGGTGCGCTCGACACCCAGGTCAAGGACGGCGACTCGGTCACCATCCTCCCGGCGGTCGCCGGCGGCTGCTGAGCGCCCCTCGCTCGCAGCACCCCCGCCCGTCTCCCGGAAGAGCACCCTCCATGGCCCGCTTCGCCTCCCTCGTCGACTCGCTCGGCAACACCCCGCTCGTGGGGTTGCCGAGCCTGTCGCCGTCCCCTGACGTCCGGCTGTGGGCCAAGCTCGAGGACCACAACCCCACCGGCTCGATCAAGGACCGGGCCGCCATCTCGATGATCGAGGCGGCGGAGAAGGAGGGGAAGCTCAAGCCGGGCGACACCATCCTCGAGCCGACCAGCGGGAACACCGGCATCTCGCTGGCGATGGTGGCCCGGCAGCGGGGCTACCGGCTGATCTGCGTGATGCCGGAGAACACCTCGGTCGAGCGGCGCCAGCTGCTGGAGATGTACGGCGCGCAGATCATCAGCTCGCCGGCCGCCGGCGGCTCCAACCAGGCCGTCGCCGTCGCCAAGGGCCTGGCCGCCGAGCACGACGACTGGGTGATGCTCTACCAGTACGGCAACCCGGCCAACGCCGAGGCGCACTACACCGGCACCGGCCCGGAGATCCTCGCCGACCTGCCCTCCATCACCCACTTCGTCGCGGGGCTCGGCACGACCGGCACGCTCATGGGCGTCTCCCGCTACCTGCGCGAGAAGAAGCCCCAGGTGCGGGTCGTCGCGGCCGAACCCCGCTACGGCGAGCTGGTCTACGGGCTGCGCAACATCGACGAGGGGTTCGTCCCCGAGCTCTACGACCCGGCGCTGCTGGACTCCCGGTTCAGCGTCGGACCGCAGGACGCCGTCCGCCGCACCCGGCAGCTGGTCGAGCAGGAGGGCATCTTCGCCGGCATCTCGACCGGCGCGATCCTGCACGCCGCGCTGGGCATCGCCGACAAGGAGGTCGCGGCCGGCCGCAAGGCCGACATCGTCTTCATCGTCTGCGACGGCGGCTGGAAGTACCTGTCCACCGGTGCCTACGCGGGCACGCTGGAGGAGGCGACCTCCGCGCTCGAGGGCCAGCTGTGGGCCTGAGCGTGAGGCCGGTCTCCCGGCCCCTGCAGCTAGCCTGACCTGCGTCGTTGGCATCGCAGCAGAGGGCGGTCGAGTGAGGCTCACGGTGGTCGGCTGCTCGGGCAGTGGTCCGGGGCCGACGTCGCCCGCGTCGAGCTACCTGGTGGAGCACGACGGCTTCCGCGTGCTGCTGGACCTCGGCAACGGCGCCTTCGGCACGCTGCAGGCCCTCGCCGACCCGGCCACGGTCGATGCGCTGTACCTGTCGCACCTGCACGCCGACCACTGCCTCGACGTCGCCCCGTTCATCGTCTGGCACCGCTACTCGGGGCGCTCCCGGCGGCGGCCGGTGCCCCTCTACGCCCCGGCCGGCGCGGACCGGCGCCTGGCGGCGGCCTACTACGGGGACGGCGCTCCGCTGGAGGACGTCTTCGACTTCGCCGTCCTCACCGGCGCGCCGTTCGACCTCGGTCCCTTCCGGGTGCAGACCGTCCGCACCGCCCACCCGGTCGAGTGCCACGCCGTCCGGCTGACCGCCGGGGGCCGGTCGCTGGTCTACACCGGGGACACCGGCGCCAGCACCGCCGTCGTCGAGCTGGCCCGCAGCGCCGACGTCCTGCTGGCCGAGGCCGCGCACCCCGACGTCCCCGGCCTGCCGCCGGACCTGCACCTCACCGGCCGGGAGGCCGGCGAGCACGCCGCCGCGGCCGGCGTCGGCCGCCTGCTGCTCACCCACGTCCCGGCGTGGGTCGACCGGGCGGCGCAGCTGGCGTCGGCGCGCGCGGTCTTCCCCACGGTCGAGCTGGTCGAGCCCGGCGCCACCTACGACGTCTAGCTCGCGGCGGGACGGCGACGGACCCAGCGCCGGAACTCCAGCCGGTCCAGCCGGGGGCGCGGGTGTCACCCGCGCGACGGTGACCGCGCCCGCCGCTGTTGCCGCCCCGACCTCCGGGCGGCAGCGTGGACCGCGTGGTCGACGACGAACGGGACGGCGTCCGGCTGAGCAGCCTCGACGCCCCGCTGGGTGACGGGCTGGAGGTCACCAAGGGTGAGCTGGTCGACCACCTGGACGCGAACGCCTTCCGGCTGGTGCCCCAGCTGGCCGGCCGGCCGCTGTCGGTGAAGCGCGTGCGGCCCGGCCAGGAGCCGTTCATGCAGCGCAACGTCCCCAAGGGCGCCCCGGACTGGGTGCGCACCGTCCCCGTCTGGTCGTTCGGCGCGCACCGCGAGGTGCACCAGGTGCTCTGCGACGACCGCCGCACGCTGCTCTGGCTGGCCAACCAGCGGGCGGTCGAGTTCCACGTCCCCTTCTTCCTGGCAGGCGCCGAGGCGGAGCCGACCGGCATCGTGCTCGACCTCGACCCGCCGGAGGGGGCCGACTTCGGCGTGGTGGTGCAGGCCGCGGAGCTGGTGCGGCGCGCGCTCGCCGACGCGGGGCTCGCCGGGGCGGTGAAGACGAGCGGGTCCAAGGGCGTGCACGTCGTCGTCCCGGTGCGGGGCGTGTCGCCCGAGGACGCCGCCGCCGCGACCCGTGCCCTGGCCGCTCGCGCCGCCGCGCTCGACCCGGACCTGGCCACGACCGCCTACATCCGCGAGGACCGGCACGGCCGGGTGTTCCTCGACTCGACCCGCTCGGGCTCCTCGACGATCGTGGCCGCCTACAGCCCGCGGATCCGCCCGGGCCTGCCGGTGTCGGCGCCGGTGGCGTGGGAGGACCTGCCGTCGGTGCGGCCCGGGGACGTGACCGTCCGGACGGCGGGGGAGCGGCTGGGGGACGGCGACCCGTGGCGGGCGCTGCTGCCCGGCCCCCAGGAGCTGCCCGCCGACCTGGTCGCCGAGGGCCACACCATCCCGGTCGCCCGCGTGCAGGCCATGCACGAGGGCCGGCGCCGCGCCCGCGCCCGGCGCGCGGAGGCGGGGGACTGACGGTCCGCGGTTCCCTCCACAGCGGACGGCGCCGTCCACAGTCCGCCGGCAGCGCAGCGCACCGCCCGGGCAGGCTCCGCGCATGCCCCTCGACCCGCAGACGACGGCCTGGCTCGACCAGGAGGACGCGCACCTCGCCCGGGTGATCCGGCAGCACCGCTGGGCGGTGCAGTACGTCGGCTCCGGTGAGGAGGACGACGAGCCCTCCTTCGGCTGCACGATCGGGCTCTTCGGGCTCGGCCACCCCGGACTCATGCTGGTCGGGCCGGGCGTCGCCACCATGCACGGCGGGCTGCAGCGGGTGGCCGAGGAGGTCGCCGCCGGTCGCGACCTGGTGCCCGGCGAGCTGGTCGTGGGGGAGGACTGGGCCGGGCGGCTCTACGTCGAGGCCTCACCGAACCCGGGCGAGGTGGTGCTGGGCGCCAACCGCTCCTACCAGCGGCACCCGAGTGCTCGGTGCCGGCGTTATAGCTGGCCTGGAGCCACGCGGACGGGCAGTTCCCCTGGGAGGAGGGCTACCCGTGCGGGCCGGAGTGCCAGCCGCGCCCCGGCACCTGGCGGGCCTGAGCTCAGCCCAGGCCGAGGTCGCGACGCAGCTTGGCGACGTGCCCGGTCGCCTTGACGTTGTAGGCGGCCTTCTCGATGCGGCCCTCGGCGTCGACGACGAAGGTCGACCGGATCACGCCCACGACCTCCTTGCCGTACAGCTTCTTGGTCCCGTACGCGCCGTAGGCGGCCAGCACCTGCTTGTCCGGGTCGGAGAGCAGCGTGATCCGCAGCCCCTCCTTCTCGCGGAAGCGCAGCAGCTTCTCGGGCGGGTCGGGGGAGATGCCGATGATGTCCAGGCCCGCCTCGGCCAGGTCGCCGGCGGAGGCGGTGAAGTCGACGGCCTGCGTGGTGCAGCCCGGCGTCATGGCCGCGGGGTAGCAGTAGACGATCACCCGGCGGCCGCGGTGGCTCGCGAGCGACACCGGGTTGCCGTCGGCGTCGGGCAGCGTGAACTCCGGCGCAGGGTCACCAGGGGCCAGGCGGACGGGGGCGACGTCGGTGTCGGTCACACCCGTCATCCTGCCGCGCCCGGCCGACCACGGTGCAGAGGGTGGACGCGCGGACCCCTGCACGTGGGAGGACCCCGTCCTCCTGACCCCTCGCACGCTCGCGGCGAGCCTCTCGACCGGCCGGCCCGGGACGGGGCCGGGTGCGGTGGGAGTCAGGGGGTCCTCCCTCAGCCGGCGAGGAACGACAGCCGGACGTGCCGCTGCGGGTTGTCGGTGTTCGTGTCGACCAGGCAGATCCGCTGCCAGGTGCCCAGCTGCATCCGTCCCTCGAGCACCGGGACGCTCGCGTGCGGCGGCACGAACGCCGGCAGCACGTGGTCGCGGCCGTGTCCCGCGCTGCCGTGCCGGTGTCGCCAGCGCTCGTCCCGGGGGAGGAGGACGTCGAGCTGGGCCAGCAGGTCGTCGTCGCTGCCCGAGCCGGTCTCGATGATCGCCAGGCCCGCGGTCGCGTGCGGCACGAAGACGTGCAGGAGGCCGTCGCTCTCGGTGCGCACGAACTCGGCGCACTCGTCGGTGAGGTCGACCACCGTGGGCACGCCTCCGGTCCGGACCGTCCGCAGCTCAGATCGCATGCGGGGATCCTGCCCAGCCGGACCAGGGGACACGCAGACGCCCGCACTACTGTCGGCGGACGTGACCACGACCTCGGCGAAGCCTCGTCCCGACGGCCGGGCGGCCGACCAGCTCCGTCCCGTGACGATCACCCGCAACTGGCTCGACCACGCCGAGGGCTCGGCGCTGGTCGAGTTCGGTCGCACCCGCGTGCTCTGCGCGGCCAGCGTCACCGAGGGGGTGCCGCGCTGGCGCAAGGGCTCGGGCCTGGGGTGGGTGACCGCCGAGTACGCGATGCTGCCCCGCGCCACGCACACCCGCGGCGACCGCGAGTCGGTCAAGGGCCGCATCGGCGGGCGCACCCATGAGATCAGCCGGCTCATCGGCCGGTCGCTGCGTGCCGCGATCGACCTCGGCGCTCTCGGCGAGAACAGCATCGCCATCGACTGCGACGTCCTGCAGGCCGACGGCGGCACCCGGACCGCAGCCATCACCGGCGCCTACGTCGCCCTGGCCGACGCCGTCTCCTGGCTCGGCGAGCGGAAGAAGCTGGCGAGGAAGAACGCGATCGTGCAGTCGGTCGCGGCGGTGAGCGTCGGCGTCGTCGACGGGCAGCCGCGGCTGGACCTGGCCTACGAGGAGGACGTCCGCGCCGGCACCGACATGAACGTCGTCTGCACCGGTGACGGCAGCTTCGTCGAGGTCCAGGGCACCGCGGAGAACGGCGTCTTCGACCGCGGCACGCTCGACGCGCTGCTCGACCTGGCGGTCGGCGGGTGCGCCGAGCTGACCCGCGTCCAGACCGAGGCGCTGCAGCAGGCCCACCTCCGATGAGCGACCGCCTGCTGCTGGCCACCCGCAACCCCGGCAAGCTCGCCGAGCTGCAGCGGCTGCTGGAGAGCGCTGTCCCCGGGGTCGCCGTGGTCGGTCTGCGCGACGTCCCGGACTACCCGGAGGCCCCCGAGACCGGCGCGACGTTCGCGGAGAACGCGCTGCTCAAGGCCCGGGAGGCGGTCCGGTACACCGGGCTGCCGGCGGTCGCCGACGACTCCGGCCTGACCGTCGACGCGCTCAACGGGATGCCCGGCGTCCTCTCGGCGCGCTGGTCGGGCCGGCACGGCGACGACGCCGCGAACACCGCGCTGCTGCTCGGGCAGCTGGCCGACGTCCCCGACGAGCGGCGCGGTGGGGCGTTCGTGTGCGCGGCCGCGGTCGTCACGCCGGACGGTGCCGAGCGGGTGCTCGAGCGGTCGTGGCGCGGCCAGGTGGTCCGGGAGCCGCGGGGTACCAACGGCTTCGGCTACGACCCGGTGTTCCTGCCCGACGGGCTGGACCGCACCGCCGCCGAGCTCACGGCGGCGGAGAAGGACGCGCGCAGCCACCGCGGCCAGGCCTTCGCCGCGCTGGTGCCCCTGGTCGCTGAGCTGCTCGGCCGGTCCTGACCCGCGCCCACCCTTCGGGGGGACGAGCGCGGCGATCGGCTCCACCCGGCCGGACGGGCACCCGATCCCTGTCCTGTCACCCGCACCGAGCGGGTGCAGTCCACGAGGGGACCATGCACCGCAACCGCTGGCCCTGGCGCACCCGTGCCCGGCGCCCGTCCGCGACCGGGACGTGGCGCGGCCCGCGGTCGTCGACCCACACGGCGACCGCCGGTCTGGTCGCCGTCCTGCTGGTGCTCACCGTCTTCTCGGTGACCGCCGCCGTGACGAACGCCCGGGCCTCGGCGGACGTCGAGGAGAGCGCCGCGGTCTCCAGGTGGTCACAGCGGGCCGAGCGCTCGCTGGAGCTGCAGGAGGAGCTGGTCGACCGGCTCGCGGTCGCGCCGGACGCCGAGCTGCGCGCCGAGTACGAGGAAGCCAGCGCGGCCACCCGCAGGGCCATCGAGGCGATGGGCTCCGTTGGAGGCGATGACCACGACGACCCGGTCGAGGAGTGGCTGCGGCTGCACGCCCGGTACGAGTCCGCGGTCCGGGTGCTCCTGGCCACCGCAGCGGGGAACCGCGGCAGGGCCGAGGAGTTCGAGGACACCTACGTCGACCCGCACTTCGACGCGATCGAGGACCAGATCCAGGCGGAGGCGGAGCGGCACTGGGCCGCGGCCGACGAGGCGCTGGCGTTCGTCGGCGACGTCCAGCGGGTGCTGGTGGTCACCACACCGGTCCTGTTCGGCGTCGGGCTGGCCCTCGTCACCTGGTTCACGCTGGTCCTCACCCGCAGCCGGCGGGAGACCGTCGCGCAGGCCGAGCGCAACCGTCAGCAGGCGCTGCACGACGCGCTGACCGGCCTGCCCAACCGCACCCTGCTGCGCCAGCGTGCGGATGACGCGCTGACCGGACCCGGCGCCGACGCGGTGGGGCTCGTGCTCATCGACCTGGACCGGTTCAAGGAGATCAACGACACCCTCGGCCACGCCTACGGTGACGTCGTCCTGCAGGCGGTCGCCGACCGGCTGCGGGCCACGGTCCGCGGCAGCGACACGGTGGCCCGGCTCGGCGGCGACGAGTTCGCCATCCTGCTGCCCAGCGTCGACGACGAGGAGTCGGCACGGCAGCTGGCCGACCAGGCGCTGGTGGCGATGGAGGCGCCGATCGAGGTGGACGGCGTCTCGCTGGACGTCGACGCCAGCATCGGCATCGCGCTGTCCGGCGTGCACGGGGACGACGTCGAGTCGCTGCTGCAGAACGCCGACATCGCGATGTACTCGGCCAAGGACCGCGGTCTGGGCGTCTGCGTCTACGACGTCTCGCTCAACGACCACAGCCCCGAGCGGTTGGGCCTGCTGGGCCAGCTGCGCCGGGCGATCGACACCGGGGAGCTGGTCCTGCACTTCCAGCCGAAGGTCGCGCTGCCCGGTGCCGACGTGTGCGGTGTCGAGGCGCTGGTGCGCTGGGAGCACCCGCAGCGCGGTCTGGTGCCGCCCGGCGACTTCATCCCGCTCGCGGAGCGCACGCCGCTGATCCGGCCGCTGACCCGGTACGTGCTCGACGCCGCGCTCGAGCAGTGCGCCCGGTGGCGGGACGCCGGCCGGGTGCTGACCGTGGCGGTCAACGTCTCGGCGCGCAACCTCCTCGACGAGCACTTCGTCGAGGAGGTGCAGGAGCTGCTGGCGCGCCGGCGGGTACCGGCGTCCAGCCTGGAGCTCGAGGTCACCGAGAGCGCGATCACCGCCGACCCCGACCGGGCCCGGCGGATCCTCACCCGGCTGGCCGACTGCGGCGTCACGCTGTCCATCGACGACTTCGGCGCGGGCTACACGTCCCTGGCGCAGCTGAAGGACCTCCCGGTCCACCAGCTGAAGATCGACCGCTCGTTCGTCGCGCGGATGGCGGCCGACCCGAGCAACGCGCTCATCGTGCGGTCGGTGGTCGAGCTCGGGCACAACCTCGGTCTGACCACCGTCGCCGAGGGTGTCGAGGACGAGGCGACCTGCGACAACCTGGGCGCGATGGGCTGCGACGTGGCCCAGGGCCACTACGTGTGCCGGCCGATGGCGGCCGAGCCGCTGGAGGCCTGGTTCGACGCGACGGTCGCCGTCCGCGCCTGAACGCGGAGACGCCCGCGGCCCCGGTGCACACCGGGGCCGCGGGCGTCTCCGTGCCGGGTCAGGAGGTCGGCTCGGCCTCGGCCGCCGGCGAGGTGTCGTCCTCCGAGGACGAGTCCTGGGAGGAGTCCTGCTCGGACGAGCCCCGCGACGAGCCCGTCGGCTCGCTGCTGGTGGTGGGCTGCGCCTCCGAGGTCCGCGTCGGCGTGGCCGACCTGGTCTCGTCGCTGTCGGACGTCTCGTCCTCGTCCGACGACGTCGACTCCTCGTCGGAGCCGGTGGTCGGCGCGCTCGTCCCGGTCGCCGGCGCGGTGGTGGGGGAGGACGGCGACGACGGCTCCTCCTCCTGCTGCACGTCGGAGGACGACGACGCGTTGGTGATCGCGCCGATCGTCGTCTCCTGCGACGTCTGCGTGCCGCCGACGAGCGCGGACACCGGCTTCTGCCCGATCAGCTCGATGCCGGTGATGACGCCCATGGCCATGACGAAGACGGCGGCGGCGTAGACGGCCACCCTCGTCCACCGGGGCCGGGGACGCCGGGCCGGGGCGCGGCGCGGGTCGAGGTGCGCGGGCAGCACCTGGGTCGCGGGAGTCGCAGGGGCGGCCGGGGCCACCTTGGTGTCCGCGACCGGCGACTGGCGCCCGGTGAGCTGGCTGCGGGCGCGCCGCAGCTTCTCGTTCGTCTTCTGCAGGGAGCTGCTGTAGAGGGCGGCGCTGACGGTGCTGATCACGCTGGCCAGCGCGGCGCCGATCAGGGTGCCGGCGAGACCGAAGAAGGAGGCCACCACGGCCGAGGACACCGCGGCCAGGGCGCCGGCGGCCACCTGGGTGGCGCTCAGCTGGGCGCCCTGCGGCTTGTCCTTGTCTGTGTCCTTGTCCTCGATCTGCTCGGTTCGGTCGGTCGTCTCGGGGCGCGGGGAGGTCATGAGCTCCGACGGGGTCGATGGACGTACAGGGGGAGGGCGGCCGGGCCGGGCAGCGGTGCGCGACGGGCCTGCCTCACCAGGCTACGGGTTCCTGTCGCTGCCCGTCCGGGACCGCTCACGCTCAGCAAGCCGCTGAGCTGCGGTGATGCGATCCTGTGATCCTGCTCTCGGAACGACGCGCCCTCACCCCTCGTGCAGGCGCTGGAACGGTGGTGTGCCGGCGGCCGGACACGGTCCGCCCGCCGGTCGTCCCGAGCGGGTCGCCACGTCCCCGGGCAGGGTGGTGCCGTGCTCATCTCGGTGGACGACGGCCGTGCGCTGTACTTCGACGACGGGACACCGGTCACCGCGGCCTCCGCCATCGCGCCGCTCGGTGACGGCTGGCTGATCGCCCAGGACGACTCGACCTCCGCCGCGTGGTGGCGCGCAGGATCGGTCATCCCGGTGCGTCTCCTGCCGCCCGTGGAGGGGCACGACCGGTTCAGCGAGGCGGCCGGGACCAAGCGCCTCAAGCCCGACCTCGAGGTGGCCTGCCCCGCGGAGGTGGACGGTGAGCCGGCGGTCCTGCTGCTGGGCTCCGGGTCCACGGACCGGCGCACGCGCGGCGTGCTGGTGCGCCTGGACGACGGGCAGCCGGTCGCCGAGGCAGCGGAGCTCGCCCCGCTCTACGCCGCCGTCGTGCAGTGCCTCGGGGGCACGGCGGACCAGCTCAACCTCGAGGGCGCCGCACGACGCGGGAACACGGTGCGGTGGTTCAACCGCGGCAACCTGGCTGCCGGCGTCCGCCCGGGCAGCGTCGACGTCCCGCTGGCCGGTCTGGTCGACGCCGTCCTCGGCCGGCTGGACGCCGCGAGGGTCCCGGTCGAACGGCCGCAGGTGTACGAGCTCGGGGAGGTGGCCGGCGTCGGGCTCGCGGTCACCGATGCGATCACCCTGCCCGACGGGCGGCTGGTCCTCGGTGCCGCCGCGGAGGACACGCCCGACGCCGTCGACGACGGGCCCGTGGTGGCCTCGGCGCTGGTGCTGGTCGACGGCGACACCGTGCTGGACGTCAGCAGCATCCCGGAGGTGGACGGGCGCGTGGCCAAGGTCGAGGGGCTGGCCCTGCGCGCCGTCCGCGACGGTGCGGCGCACCTGCTGGCCGTGGTGGACGACGACGACCCCACCCGTGCGTCCACGGCACTCGAGCTCCGGGTCGCGCTCGGCCGAGGGGCCGCGACCGGTGCGGGAGGGGGGAGTCGAACCCCCACGCCCGAAGGCACCAGATCCTAAGTCTGGCGTGGCTGCCGTTACACCACTCCCGCGTGACTCCCGAGCATAGGGAGCGGGGCCAGCGGGTTCCCCGAGCCGCCCGTGCGGGTGGCCTCCGTCCGACGAGCGCGCCCCGAGCGGCGCGGTCTGGCAGGCTGTCGGCCGTGCCTCGCGACCCTCGACAGATCCAGCTGGAGATCGACGCCGCCCGTGAGTCGCTCGCGGCGACCCTGGACCAGCTGGTCTTCCGGAGCAGCCCGCAGCGACTGAAGGCGCAGGGGCAGGCCGCCGTCCAGCAGTTCCTGCAGACACCGGTGGGCATGGCAGCGGTCGGCGCGGTCGGCCTGCTCATGACCCTCGTCGTGGTCCAGAGGGTCCGTCACCGCAACGACTGACGTGCGCCACCCGCACCCCGACCCCGTGGGTCCGGGGCAGGAGTCGGTCTGGGACTACCCGCGCCCGCCCTCGGCCGAGGTGACCGGGCGGCGGGTCGTCGTCGAGCTCGGCGGCCGGGTGGTGGCGAGCACCGACCGCGCGGTGCGCGTCTGCGAGACCAGCCACCCGCCGTTCTACTACGTCCCGCGCGCGGACGTCGCCGAGGGGGTCCTGCAGCGCGCTGCCGGCAGCTCGTGGTGCGAGTGGAAGGGCGCGGCCACCTACTGGGACGCCGTCGTCGACGGACGGCGGTACCCGGGCGTGGCCTGGTCCTACGAGGACCCGGTCGAGCGCTACGGCGCCCTGCGCGGAGCGGTCGCCTTCTACCCGAGCCGGGTCGACCGCGCGGTGGTCGACGGTGAGACCGTGCGGGCGCAGGCCGGCGACTTCTACGGCGGCTGGATCACCGACGAGGTCGTCGGCCCGTTCAAGGGGGAGCCGAGGACGCTCGGCTGGTGAGTCAGCCGGCCGGCCGGGCGTTGCGCAGCAGCGGCAGGACGACGGTCTCGAACACCTCGTCGACGTAGGCCGGGTCCAGGGGCTCGCCGGTCAGCAGCCAGCGCTGGACGATCAGCGCGCTCATGGCCTCGGCCGTCACCGTCCCGCTCATGCCGGCGCGGACCTCACCGCGCGCCTCGGCCCGGGCCCACATCGCGGCGAACGCGTTGCGCCACACGGCCAGCGGGCCCTTGCGGAAGGCCTCGACCAGGGTGGGCTGGTACTGCATCGCCGGGAGCAGCGAGCGGATCGCCGCACCCGCGGGGCTCTGCACGGTCGCGACGACCAGGTCCATGAGGGCTCGCGCGTCGCTCTCCACCGAGCCGGTGTCCGGCGGGACCGCGATCGCCCGGTTGATGTCCGAGAGCGTGTCCACCACCAGGTCGTGCTTGGTGCGCCAGCGCCGGTAGATGGTCGCCTTGCCCACGCCCGCCTCCGCGGCCACGGCGTCCATCGTCAGCGCGCTGTACCCGACCTCTGCCAGGAGACGCAGGATGGCCGCCCGGATGACGCCGTCCCGGCTCGGGTCCCGGGGGCGCCCGCCCCGCGAGGAGCGCACCGGCCCGGCCTCGTGCAGAACAACCATGAGCTGACCTTAGACATTCAAGTGAGCGACGACGACGGTTCTCGGGCTGCATGTCGCCGCGTTTAGTGCCCTTGCACTAGGATGACCGACCGCGCGCCTCTCGGGTCCGGTTGCCTGCCTCGGTCATCCTCGTTCGGTGGCGAGCACCGACGGACGACTCCGGCGCCGGGAGTACTGGCACCTCCCCGGGCGGGCCACCCGGGTCCTGCTGGCGACCTCCGATGCGCACCTGCTCTCCGAGGTGGCCCGGACGGCGCGCACGCTGGGGTTGGCGGTGTCGTCGTCCCCGGACCTGCTCGACCTCGACGACGAGGACGGCGGCCGCGGCGTCGACCGGCTGTTCCGCCGGCTGGCCCGCCAGCTGACGACGGCGGAGGCCGAGGACCTGCGGGTGGCCACCGACCCGCCGGACGGCGGAGCGGCCCTGGCCGCGCGGCTGCTCACCGCCCCCACGCTCGCCGTCGAGCTGGCCCGCCGCGGGGTCACCGCGGAGATCGGCCTGCTGGCCGAGGCCGAGCTGTGGTCGGTCTACCAGCCGATCGTCCGGCTGGCCGACCGCGCCGTGGTCGCGCAGGAGGCGCTGCTGCGCGGGACGGTCGACGGCCAGGAGGTCGGCGGCGAGGACCTCTTCTTCGTCGCCGAGTCCGCCGGCTGGCTGCCCCGGCTGGACCGGATCGGCCGCGAGTCGGCGATCACCGGGGCGGCGCCCTGGCTCGGGGACGCCGACCTCTTCGTCAACTCGGACCCGGCGTCGGTGCACCGGCCGCAGGTCGACCTGGCCGGGACCGCGCAGGCGCTGGAGGACGCCGGCATCGACCCGTCCCGGCTGGTGGTCGAGGTCGGCGAGGTCTCCGCCGTCCGGGACCGCGGGCACCTGCTGTCGGTGCTCGAGCACCACCGGTCGCGGGGCTGGCGGGTCGCGCTGGACGACGTCGCGGCGGGCTGGTCGAGCCGCTCGCTGATGGCCACCGTCCGGCCGGACGTCGTCAAGCTGGGCCGGCCGCTGGTGCAGGCGCTGCCCGACGACGGCGCGCGCACCATGGTCCGCTCGGTGGTCGAGCTCGCGCACACCCTGGGCGCCCAGGTCGTGGCCGAGGGCGTGGAGACGGAGCGGATCGCCGACGAGGTGACCCGGCTCGGCGCCGACCTGGGTCAGGGCTGGCTGTTCGGCCGCCCCGTCCCCCCGCCGATGGCGCGGGTCAGTGCAGGCCCCAGCCGGTGAGCACCTGCCGGGCGTGCTCGTGCCCGAGGACCCCGTAGGACCCGGCCGGTAGCGCGAGCAGTGCGCCCGCCCGGGGGTCCAGCCCCAGCCAGCGGGCGGAGAGGATGCGCAGCACGTGCCCGTGCGCGACGAGCATGACGTCGCCGTCCTCGAGCAGCGGCCGGGCGCGGTCGAGCACCCGGTCCACCCGCACGCCGACGTCCTGCAAGGTCTCGCCGGGCGTGTCCCCGGGGATGGTGCCGTCGACCCACACCGACCAGGTGCGGCCCATCTCCTCGCTGATCTCCGCCGTCGTCCGGCCCTCGTAGCCGCCGTAGTCGAGCTCCACGAGGTCCTCGTCGGTGGCGGTGGGCGTGAGTCCGGCCAGCTCGGCGGTCCGTCGCGCCCGCAGCCGGGGGCTCACCCACACGGCGGCGAACCTGCGGTCCCCGAACTCGCCGCGCAGCCGGCGGGCCTGCTCCTCGCCCTCGGGCAGCAACGGCAGGTCGGTGACGCTGGTGTGCTGGCCGCTGAGGCTCCACTCGGTCTGCCCGTGCCGCAGCACCACGATCTCGCCCATGAGCCCTCCTAGCTGTGTGCCGGCGGTCACATCCTGGAAGAGCAACGCCCGGTGCGGGTGCTGCCGCGCTCAGAGATCCCGTGGCACCCGGCCGCGGGCCGACCCCCTGGAGCAGCATGACCACCGTCGCGCCCACCGGCACCTTCTCGATCGGCGGGGACCTGCCCGTCCACCGCCTCGGCTACGGCGCCATGCAGCTGCCCGGCCCCGGCGTGTGGGGCGAGCCGGCCGACCCGGAGAACGCCCGCCGCGTCCTGCGCGCCGCCGTCGAGCAGGGCGTGGACCTCATCGACACCGCCGACTCCTACGGCCCGGTGGTCAGCGAGCGGCTCATCGCCGAGGCGCTGCACCCGTACCCGGAGGGCCTGGTCATCGCGACCAAGGCCGGCCTGACCCGGCAGGGCCCGGGCATCTGGACCCCGGTCGGCCGTCCGGCCTACCTCAAGCAGCAGGTGGAGCTGTCGCTGCGCACGCTGAGGCTGGAGCGCATCGACCTCATCCAGCTGCACCGCATCGACGCCGAGGTGCCGCTGGCCGACCAGCTCGGTGCCTTCAAGGAGCTGCAGGACGAGGGCAAGGTCCGCCACATCGGTGTCTCCGAGGTCTCCGTGGCCGAGCTCGAGCAGGCCCGCCAGATCGTCGACGTCGTCAGCGTGCAGAACCTCTACAACCTGACCAACCGGCAGTCGCAGGACGTCCTCGACCACGCCACCGAGCACGGCATCGCCTTCATCCCGTGGTTCCCGATCGCGACCGGTGACCTGGCCGCGCCGGACAGCCCGGTCGCCGACATCGCCCGGGAGCTCGACGCCACGCCGTCCCAGGTGGCGCTGGCCTGGCTGCTGCACACGTCGCCGGTCGTCCTGCCGATCCCCGGCACCAAGTCCCTCGAGCACCTGACGGAGAACCTGGGCGCGGCCCGGTTGCGCCTCTCGGACGAGGACATGGCCCGCCTCGACGCGCTGGCCTGAGGACTTCCGCCGATCCCCGGCAGTATCCCCGCCGGCCCCGTCCAGAGGCTCGCCACGAGCTTGCGAGTGGTGAGGAGGACGGGGTCCTTCATCAGCGCCAGCGGCGCAGCGTCCCCGGGCGGACCTGCCGTCGCAGCGGCCGGTCCTCGGCGCGCCGCGCGGGTCGTGCCTGGTACGGCAGACCTGTGCGGCGCGCCGGGGACGGCGTGCGCGGTGCGGGCAGGGGGACGGCGGGACGCGGGGCGACCTCGTCCACGGGCCCGTCGAGCTCGATCCGGTCGCCGAACCCCGAGGAGCGGACCAGGTGGCGGGTGGCCGCGGGCGCGCCCACCACACGGCAGGAGCGCCCGGCGGGCACGAGCGTGTCGGAGAAGACGGCCAGCACCCGCAGTCCGGAGCAGTCGCGGAAGCAGGCCCCGGCGACGTCCACGACGACCGGCCCGCGCCCGCCGACGGCGGCGTCCTGCAGGGCCTGCGTGAGCCGCCCGGCGGCCGGGACGTCCACGTCGCCGGTCAGCCGGACGACGACCTGGTCCGGAGCGCGGACCACGGCGATCTGCAGGTGCGGCACGGGGACTCCGACCAGGGGTGCTGCACCGCCGACGGTTTCGGGCGGTCCTTCCGAACGGTAGTGCCGTGCACCCTCGGCCACAACCCAACGTGCCTGGGCGACTGCGCAGCGCGCTGGCGTGTCCCCGGCAGCCCCGCTGCGCCAGCCGGCCGGGACGCGGCACCATGGCGGCGTGGACGCCGAGGACTTCCGCCAGGTCAGGGACGCCGTCCGGCAGCTCGTGCGGGAGGTCGTCATCCCGCTCGAGGAACGCATCGAGGACGAGGACCGCATCCCCGACGAGCTGCGCGCGCAGGCCGCCGAGATGGGGCTGTTCGGCTACGCGCTCCCCGAGGAGCACGGCGGCCTGGGCGTGACCATGGCCGAGGACGTCGAGCTGGCCTTCGAGTTCGGCTACACCACCCCGGCGTTCCGCTCGCTGTTCGGCACGAACAACGGCATCGCCGGTCAGGTGATCGCGAAGTTCGGCAGCGACGAGCAGAAGAAGACGTACCTGCCGCGGCTGGCCTCGGGCGAGCTGATCGGCGCGTTCGCGCTGACCGAGGCCGAGGCCGGCTCGGACCCCGCGGGGCTGCGCACCACCGCCCGGCGGGACGGCGACGGCTGGGTGCTCAACGGGGCCAAGCGCTACATCACGAACGCACCGATCGCCGACCTGTTCGTCGTCTTCGCCCGCAGCGACCCGGCCGAGAGGGGCGGGCGGGGCATCTCCAGCTTCGTCGTCGACGCCAGGACGCCCGGGGTCACCGTCGGCCCGAAGGACCGCAAGATGGGCCAGGCCGGCGCCTGGACGGCCGAGGTCTTCCTCGACGACGCCCGCGTGCCCGCCGATGCGCTGATCGGCGAGGAGGGCCGCGGCTACGCCAAGGCGCTCACCGTGCTCTCCCGCGGCCGGCTGCACATCGCCGCGCTCTGCGTCGGGATGGCGCAGCGGGTGCTGGACGAGTCGGTGGCCTACGCCGCGACCGCGAAGCAGGGCGGCGCCCCGGTCGGCCGGTTCCAGCTGGTGCAGGCGCTCATCGCCGACACGCACGCCGAGCTGCTGGCCGGCCGGGCGATGGTCCGCGACGTCGCCGCCCGGTACGACACCGGCGAGGACACCTCGATCGGCCCGTCGTCGGCGAAGCTCTTCTGTACCGAGATGGTCGGCCGGGCCGTCGACCGCGCGGTGCAGGTGCACGGCGGCCTGGGCTACCTGCGGACGACGCCGGTCGAGCGCTTCTACCGCGACGCCCGGCTCTACCGGCTCTACGAGGGCACCAGCGAGGTGCAGCGGGTGATCATCGGCGGCGGGCTGCTGCGCGACGCCGGTATGCCACGAACCTGAGGGAGGCCCCCGCCCCGACCGCGGCCCCGTCCCGGGGCCCGCCCCGAGCGTGCGAGGGGTGGGGAGGACGGGGTCCTTCTTCAGTCGGTCCGCGGCACGTTGGCCGGGTCGTCGGCGGGGTCGCGCTCGGGGCCGCCGGCCGGGCGCAGCAGCGCGCCCGGCGCGCCCTCGCCGCGGCCGAGCGCGGCGACGAACTGCCGCAGCACCTCGTCCCCGGGGTGCTGCGGGGACCACTCCAGCAGCCGGCGGGCGCGGGAGCTGTCCAGCGCCGGCGCCTGCAGGGCGATGTCGAGCCAGCCGGGCTCGGTGGGCACCAGGTGGGCGTGGAAGGCGGCCGACAGCGCCGTCCGCAGCGCGACCGCCGGCACCGGCACCCGCACCGCGCCCAGTGCGCGGGCGAGCGAGTCGGCGTCGAAGGTCGGCTCGGCGGCGAGGTTGAACGGCCCGGGGGCGCGGCGGTCCAGCATCGCGACCAGCGCGTCGGCGACGTCGTCGGCGTGCACCACCTGCACCCGCAGCGACGGCAGGGGCAGCGGCAGCAGCCTGGCCACCGAGCCGGGCAGCAGGCGGGCGGCGCCGAACAGCAGCGGGCCGAGGAAGTAGCGGCCGATCTCGCTGCTCGCCTCCGGCTGCAGCACCAGCGTCGGGCGCACCACGGTCAGCGTCGTCCCCCCACGGGAGCCGAGCTGCTCGCGGACGACCAGTTCGGCCTGCGACTTGTCGCGGCTGTACTGGGCGCTGGGGATGCCGGTGACCGGCCAGTCCTCGGCGACCTCCCGGTCGCCGCCGCCCGGGGCGTAGGCGCCCAGCGAGGACAGGTGCACGAAGTGCTGCACGCCCGCGCCGGCCGCGGCGCGGGCCAGCCGTCGGGTGCCGTCGACGTTGACCCGGTGCAGCCGCTCGGGCTGCCGGCCCGGCTGCAGCGCCCACGCCAGGTGGACGACGGCGTCGACGCCGTCGAGGAAGCGGGTGAGCTCGTGCTCGCTGCGGGTCTCGCCGAGGTCGGCCAGGTGCCACCGGACGCCGTCGTAGGGCGCGATCGAGGGCGGCTGCCGCCGGACCAGCCCCCGCACCTCGGCCACGCCGCTGCCCGCTGCGGTGAGCCGGCGCAGCAGCGCCGTCCCCACGTTCCCGCTGGCGCCGGTGACGGCGACCCTCAGGCCCTGCAGGTGGTTGCTGGTCGGTTCAGCCATGCCCCGGCGCTACCCCCGCCGCGGCCGGTGTACCCGGGCCCGGCGCCGCGGAGTGGCGCGGGCGCAGCCCGACGGACACCAGCCCCACCGCCAGCAGCGCCCCAGCGGCGGCGAGGAAGCCGGCGCCGGTGCCCGCGACCTCCGCCAGCCGGGGCACCAGCAGGCTGCCGCCGAGGGCGCCGACCTGCAGGGCCAGCGACGACGCCGACAGCGTGGTGGCGCGCTGGCCGGCGGCCACCTGCCCGTGCAGCACCTGCTTCCACAGCGGCCAGGCCGCCGCGTTCGCCACGTGGAAGACGGCGAACAGCCCGCCCAGGGCGAGCGGTCCCGCGACCGCCACCGTCGCGACGGCGAGCGCGCCGAGCACCGCCAGCCCGGTGGTGGCGCCCGCCACCGAGCCGCGGGCCAGCCGTCGGACGGCCGGCGCCAGCAGGGCACCGAGCCCCGCCGCGGCGTAGGAGACGGCCATGACCACGCCGAAGACGGCGGCCCCCTCGGTGCGGCTGCCGGTGAGGTCGGCGACGTGCAGCGGGCCGAGCAGCTCGAGCGTGGTCAGCACGGCCCCGACGAGCAGCGAGACGGCGAGCACCCGCCGCAGCAGGCGGTCCCGCGACACCAGCCGCGCGGTGTCGCGGACGACGGCGGGCACGGCGCGGACGCCGGCGCCCAGCGCGGGAACACCCGAGCCGCGAGGCGCGCCGACGGGGACGACGAGGACGGCGACGGCCGCGACCGAGACCAGTGACAGCGCCGCGGCCAGCAGCACCGGGAGGACCAGCACCGCGTCGCCGGCGCCGTCGGCGAGCAACGGCAGCACCCCGCCGAGCACCGCACCCAGGCACAGGCCCGCCCCGTCCGCGGCGCCCGCCCGCGACAGGCCCGGGGTCACGTCGGCGTCGGCGTCCGCGGCGTGGACGGCGTCGACGTACCAGGCCTCCAGCGGTCCGGAGTCCAGCGCCCGCCCGACGCCCTTGAGCGCCCAGGCCAGGGCGAAGAGCGCAGTGCTGTCGGCGACGGCCAGGAGCAGCAGCCCGGCGGTGGTCATCAGCCCGGCGAGCACCAGGACCGGCCGGTGGCCGAGGGCGTCGGCCAGCCCGCCCGTGGGCAGCTCGAGGAGCAGGACGACGACCGAGTAGACGGCGACGACGACCCCGATGTCGGCGGGGGACAGGCCCCGGGCCGAGGCCAGCAGCACGGTCACCGGCGCGCCGAGCCCGACCGGCAGCCAGTGCAGCGCGGTCAGCCCGACGTAGCGGCGGGTGACGGAGCGGACGCCGGTCACGACGGGTGCTCCACGAGCCGGAAGACGTCGACCAGCACCTGCACCAGCGGCTGGTCGGGCTCCTCCCGCTCGGCACGCCACCGCTCCAGGACGTCGTTGAGCTCGTCGACCAGCGCCCGGGCCCCGGCCGGCGAGAGGTGCAGCGCCCAGTCGTTGAGCGAGGTCGCGTCCCGCCAGGCCTCGTCGAGCTGCTCCCGCTGCGCCGCGTGCGCGCTCAGCAGGCGGCGCTGCGTCGCCAGGTTCTGGTGGGTCAGCTCCTCGACCACCTCGCGCCCGCCGGGCCGGCCGACGACGTCCTCGGTGTTCCACCGGGTGCTGCGGTGCAGGGCGCGCCACCACCGCTCGCGGCCGGTGCCCTCGCCGGGCACCTCCTCGACCAGACCGAACCCGGCCAGCTGGCGCAGGTGGTAGCTGGTGCTGCCGCTGCTCTCGCCGAGCCGCTGCCCCAGCCTCGAGGCGGTCGAGGGCCCCTCGGCGCGCAGCAGGCCCAGCAGGGCCGCGCGCAGCGGGTGGGCGACGGCGCGCAGGACCCGCGGGTCGCGGACGTCGACGGCCGGGGTTGGCGGGGTCTGCTCGATCACCCTCCCGAGGCTAGGGATGCAGAGGTCTGTTTGCAAAGACTTCTTTGCACTCCTGGCGCGTCATCGCCGGCGACCGGGTGTCGCGATCACCGCGGAGAGTCAGTCGACGGGGGTCTCCAGCGACTCGCCGCGGCGCTCGGGCAGCGCCCAGCCGGCCAGCGCGGCGAGCACGAAGAAGGCGGCGAAGGTCGCGAACACCAGGCCGTTGCCGCCGGCGGTGAGCAGCGGCGGCACGCACAGCGGCGCGACGATCGAGGCGATCCGGCCGAAGCCGGCAGCCGCGCCGGCACCGGTCGCGCGCAGCGCGGTGGGGTAGACCTCCGGCGTCACGGCGTAGACCGCGCCCCAGGCCCCGAGGTTGAAGAAGGACAGCACCATGCCGGTGACCAGGACGGCGGTGTCGCCGGCAGCCAGCGCGAACAGCCCCGCGCCGACGGCGGAGCCCAGGAGGAACACCACCAGCGTCGGCCGGCGGCCCCACCGCTCGACGAGGACCGCCGCGGCGGCGTAGCCGGGCAGCTGGGCCAGCGTGATGAGCAGCGTGAAGCCGAACGAGCGGACCAGCGAGAAGCCCGAGGCGACCAGCAGCGTGGGCAGCCAGATGAACGCCCCGTAGTAGGCGAAGTTGATGCCGAACCAGACCGTCCACAGCGCCGCCGTCCGCCGCCGGGAGCCCGGGGCCCACAGCTCACCCGGTCGCGCGGCCGGCACCGGCCGCGCCGGGGCCGACGGCACCGGCGCCACGCCGGCCGCCGACTCGAAGCGGCGCACCGCGGCCTCGGCCTCGTCGGTCCGGCCGCGCAGCTCGAGGAAGCGCACCGACTCGGGCAGCCCGCGGCGCACCACCACCGCGTACAGGGCGGGGACGGCGCCCAGCGCCAGCGCCCACCGCCAGCCGGCGTCACTGCCCGGGACGACGAGGTAGCCGATCAGCGCCGCCAGCAGCCAGCCGACCGCCCAGAACGCCTCGAGCACCACGACGACCCGGCCGCGCACCCGGGCGGGTGCGTACTCGCTGACCAGGGTGGAGGCGACCGGCAGCTCGGCACCGAGCCCCAGGCCGATGAGGAACCGGAAGACCAGCAGCGAGGCCACCGACCAGGCGAGTGCGGCGGCGCCGGTGGCCACGCCGAAGACCAGCAGGGTGAGCGCGAAGACCTGCCGTCGGCCGATCCGGTCGGCCAGCAGCCCGCCGAGCGTGGCGCCCAGCGCCATCCCGACGAAGCCGATCGAGCCGATCCAGGACAGCTCGGTGGGGGTGAGCGACCACTGGACGGCGAGCGCGGCCATCACGAAGGAGATGAGGCCGACGTCCATCGCGTCCAGCGCCCAGCCCAGCCCGGAGCCCACGACGAGCCGGCCGTGCTCGCGGGTGAAGGGCAGCCGGTCGAGCCGCTGCGCGCGGCTGGCCGAGGTGGTGGTCGCGTCGGTGCTCACGGGCGGCCGCGTACCCCGTGCACCGCACGGTCACGCGGCGGGCGGGTCAGCCGTCGCCGTCCTGGTCGCCGCCCTCGACCTCCTCCTCGACCTCGTTGCCGGCGTCCTCGACCTCGCGCTCGACGCCGTCGTCCACGGTGTCCGAGCCGCACGCGGCGGTGGTGAACGAGGTCGCGGCGATCGCGATGCCGGCGGCGGCCAGGCGCCAGCGGCGGGTGCGGGTGGTCGTCACGGGGTCCTCCCGGGGTCGGCTGCGGTCGGGGTCCGGATGTGCCCTCGCGGGGGGCACTCCATGCGCTCGGCGGCTACGGTCGCGGTCGTGACCGGACAGCTCGCGGTCGTCGAGGCCTGGCTGCACGCGGTGGACCGCGCCGACGCCGCGGCCGCCATGGCGCGGTGCGCGCCGGACCTCGAGGTGGTCGGGCCGCGGGGCAGCGTGCGCGGTCGCGAGGTGCTGGGCCCGTGGATGGCCCGGGCGGGGTTCACCGCCCGCCCGCTGCGCTGGTTCTGCGGTGCCGGGGGTGCGGTCGTCGTCGAGCAGGAGGCCACCTGGGCCGACCCCGCGACGGGCGCCGAGCGGGGCCGGGCCGTCGTCGCGTCGGAGTTCCTCGTGGCCGACGGCGTCATCACCCGCTTCCGGCGCCACGACGACGGGCTGCCCGCCGCGCTCGCCGCCACCGGGCTGCGGGGGTCCGACGAGGTGGCCGCGCGGGGCTGACCGGGCCGGGCGGCGGGCGTCAGGTCCGGCGGCCCAGCTCGTCCGCCGCCTCGGGGTGCTCGCGCAGGTACTGGTCGTGGGCCTCGGCGACCCGGAGGTCGTTCCCCCTGGTCTCGCCGGCGACGGTCACCGCCGCGAAGGAGACGAGGCAGAGGGCCATGATGTAGAGGCCGACCGACCCCGACCACCCGGTCGACTCCAGGAGGAGCTGAGCGATCATCGGGGCGAAGGCACCGCCCAGGATCGCGCCGAGCGCGTAGCCGATGGACACGCCGGAGTAGCGGACCGCGACGGGGAACATCTCCGCGTACATGGCCGACATCGGCCCGTAGGAGAGACCCAGCCCGATGGTCAGCAGGAACAGCGCGAACCCGTACAGCCAGATGTTGCGGGAGTCGATCAGCAGGAACAGCGGGATCATCCAGACGAACACCAGGGCATAGCCGATCTGGAAGGTGCGCACCCGGCCGATCCGGTCGGAGAGGGCGCCGCCGTACATGGTGAAGACCAGCCAGCCGAACGAGGCCAGCGTGGTGGCCAGGAGCACCGACTCGCGCGGCATCCCCAGGGCGCCGGTGGCGTAGGCGATGAAGAACGCGATGAGCAGGTAACCCGCGGCGTTGTTCGCCACGAAGATCAGCGCGGTGAGGACGACCTCCTTGGTGTTGCTCCGGAAGAGGTCGCGCAGCGGTGCCGAGGACTCCTTCCTCCGCAGCCGCATCTCCTTGAAGACGGGGCTCTCCTCGACGGCGCGCCGGATGAGGTAGCCGATGACGATCAGGACGACCGAGAGGAGGAACGGGATCCGCCAGCCCCACGACTGGAACTGCTCCGGCGTCGTCACGGTGCTCAGGACCCACAGCACGCCCGTCGCGAGGATCATCCCGATCGGCACGCCGATCTGCGGGTACGCGCCGAAGAACCCACGGCGGCCGACCGGTGCGTGCTCGACGGACATCAGCGCCGCACCGCCCCACTCCCCGCCCGCCGAGAAGCCCTGCAGGACCCGCAGGAGGACGAGCAGGGCCGGCGCGGCGACGCCGATCTGCTCGTAGGTCGGGAGCAGGCCGATCAGGGCGGTCGCCGCCCCCATCAGCACGAGGGTGAAGACGAGCATCTTCTTGCGGCCCAGCCGGTCACCGAAGCGCCCTGCGACGATGGCGCCCAGGGGGCGGAACAGGAAGCTGATCCCGATGGTCGCGAGCGAGATGACCGTGGCGAGCCCGGGTGAGTCCTCGCTCACCGGTGCGAGGAACAGCGGCGCCAGCACCAGGCCGGCCGCCTGGGCGTAGATGAAGAAGTCGTACCACTCGATGGTGGTGCCGGCGAGGGTGCCTGCGAGGACCTTGCGTTCCTCGGAGCTCATCCGCTGACGGGTGTGCGGTGCGGTGTCCGTTCGAGCCGGCATCGGGACCCCAGAGGTGCGACCGGGCTGTTACTGACCGAAAGGTCAGTAATCTGACGGCGCCAAGGTATCGGAGTGTGGCGGTGGGCACAACGGTCTGCGGGTGCCCGGCCGCGGAGCGGCCTGCACCCGAGCGCGGCAGCTGCCGAACGCGTACCCGGGCACCGACGCGCACGCCCGCCTCGCCACCTTCCTCGGCGCAGCCCCCCGCTGGCAGCTGAGCACCGCAGCACCCCGGCTGTGTGGTCGACGAGGCGGTCAGTCCGTGCCGCGCCGGGCGTCACCTGGTCCGGCTCGACGGGCGCGCTCACGCGCGCCCTCACCGATCCGGGCCTCCAGCACCTCCTGCGGGAGGACGGCCTGGACGGTCGTCCCCCGCCCCAGCTCGCGGCCGTCGGCGTCGACGGCGCTGCACTCGCAGGTGAGCCGGTTCCCCCGCACCTCCACGCAGCGGGCCGTCACCCGGATGGCGTCGCCGACCCAGCTCGGACCGAGGTGCTCGACCGACACCGACCGCCCGATGCCGCCCTCGCCCGGCTGGAGGTGGCGGAGCAGCAGCTTCCGGCCGGCCTCCTCGAAGTGCTTGGCCATCGAGTAGGTCGCGTACACGGGGTGCACCGGTCCGAGCTCGTCGAACCGGACGGTCATCTCCGGCGTCACCACCACGTCCAGCTCGGCGACCTCCCCGACGGGGACGGGGATCACGCGGGCGTCCAGCGGGCCGGCCGCTCCTCCGGGGAGGCGGCGGTGCCCTCCGGTCCCCCCTCGGTGGCGAAGGGGCGCGCGGACGCAGCCAGGAGGTCCGGGAACCGCTCGGCCGGCGGCCCGGTTCGCGCTGCCCGCGGCAGCCGCTCGGTCTCGGCCAGGGCCATCGGGTCAGGCGTCGAAGTCCACGGTGACGGCGTCGGACACGGGCACCGACTGGCAGGTCAGCACGTAACCGGCCTCGACCTCCTTCGGCTCGAGGGCGTAGTTCCGCCGCATCTCCACCTCCCCGTCGGTGACCCGCGCCCGGCACGTGCCGCAGACCCCGCCCTTGCAGGCGAACGGCAGGTCCGAGCGGACCCGTTGGGCGGAGTCCAGCACGGTCTCGTCCTTGGGCAGGGCCAGCGTGGTCGACCGGCCGTCGAGGACGACGGTGACCTGGCTGCTCGGGCCCTCGACGGTCTGGTCGTCGCCGCGGACGGGCTGCGGCGGGACGTCGTCGACGTAGAAGAGCTCCTGGTGCACCCTGTCGGTCGGCACGCCCAGTGCGGCCAGGAGGTCGCGGGCGTCGCTGACCATCCCGTGCGGGCCGCACAGCCACCAGTGGTCGACGTGCTCGGCGTCGACGAACGCCTCGATCAGCGCGTGCAACCGGTCGCGGTCGAGCCGGCCGCTGGTCAGCTCGGCGTCCCGCGGCTCGCGGGACAGCACGTGCACCAGCTGCAGCCGGGTGCCGTAGCGGTCCTTCAGGTCGGCGAGCTCGTCGGCGAACATCACCGTGTTGGTGCGCCGGTTGCCGTAGAAGACGGTGACGGTCGACTGCCCGTCGCGCAGCACGCTGGCGGCCAGCGAGAGCGCGGGGGTGATGCCGGAGCCGGCGACGACGAAGACGTGGTCGGCCGGGACGGAGAGGTCGGCGGTGAAGGTGCCCGACGGCGGGAGCACCTCGATCTCGTCGCCCGGCCGCACCTCGTGCACGAGGTAGGAGGAGAAGAAGCCGCCGGGCACCTCCCGGACACCGACCCGCGGCGGCGCGCCCACCGGGGCGCAGATGGAGTAGGACCGCCGCTCGTCGCGGTCGCCGTCCACCCGGCGCAGGGTGAGGGCCTGACCGGGCCGGAACGCGTAGTCCTCCGCCAGCTCCGGGGGGACGTCGAAGGTGACGGCGACCGCGTCGTCGGTCAGCTGCTCGACGCGGGCGACCTTCAACGGGTGGAACTGCGGCCGTCGTCGCGCGGGGACTGCCGGGGCCTCGGCGGTGGTCACGGGTCAGATCTCCTTGACGTGCTCGAACGGCTCGCGGCAGCTGCGGCAGCGGCGGAGGGCCTTGCAGGCGGTCGCGCTGAACTCGCTCAGCTCCTCGGTGTCGAGCGAGCCGCACTGCGGGCAGGTGGCCGTGCGGCGGGTGGGGCCGAGCTGCAGCGGCACCGGGCCCGCGGGGCGGACGGGCGCCCTGCCCGGAGGGGCGATGCCGCCGGCGGCGAGCTTCCGCCGGCCCTCCTCGCTGATCCAGTCGGTGCTCCACGCCGGGGAGAGCACCGTGCGGACGTCGACCTGGGGGAAGCCCGCGCGGTGGAGGGCGTGCAGGAGGTCGGCGCGCATGACGCCCATCGCCGGGCAGCCGGAGTAGGTGGGCGTGATGTCGACGACCACCGTGCCGTCGTCCTCGGTCCGCACGTCCCGCAGCACGCCGAGGTCGGCGAGCGTGAGCATCGGCAGTTCGGGGTCGGTGACGGTCTCGGCGATCGCCCGGGGGCCGGTCGCGGTGGCCGGCTGGAGGGTCACGGCGCTCACCACGTCGCCGCCGGGTGCTGCCGGGCCAGCCCCTGCAGCGTGCCGAGCAGCTCGGCCAGCTCCGGGCCGTGCTCGCCGACGCGCCCGCGCGGAGCCGTGTCGGCCGGCCACCCGGGCACCCGCAGCGTCGCCCGGTCGAGCACCTGCGTCAGCACCGACGAGACCTCCTCGCGGACGTCGGCCGGGTCGACGGCGACGCCGGCCTCCGTGAGCCGCCGCTCGACGTCGGTGGCGGTGAAGACGTCGGCCAGCAGCGGCCACACGGTGTCGGCCGCCGCCTGGGCGCGGCGGTGCGACTCCGCGGTGCCGTCGCCGAGGCGGAGCACCCAGCGGGCGGCGTGGTCGCGGTGGTAGGCCAGCTCGTTGACGCCCTTGGCAGCGATCGCGGCGAGCACGGGGTCGCGGGAACCGCGGAGGCGGGTGAAGACGGCCAGCCGGACGGTGGCGGCCACGAGGAGCCGGACCATCGTCCGGGCGAAGTCGCCGTTGGGGGCCTCGACCAGACCGGAGTTGCGGAACTCGTCGGGGTCCCGGAAGTAGGCGAGCGCGTCCTCGTCGGGGATGCTCTCCGTGGCCTTCCCCCGGGACCGGCCGAGCACGCCCACCGAGCCGGCACGAGCGAGCAGCAGCCGGGCCTGGCCGAGCAGGTCCAGCGCCACGTTGGCGATCGCCACCTCCTCCTCGAGCTCCGGCGCGGCGGTGATCCACTGGGTCAGCCGCTGGGCGAGCACCAGCGCGTCGTCGCCGAGCACCAGGCAGTACTCGCCGAGGTCGGCGGGGTCGATGCCGTCGGGGACGGTGGTGTCGACACCGGCGAGGGGCTCGTCGAACCCGGTGCCGAACGCCCAGTGACCCTCGCCGCCGTGCGCGTGGTCCAGGGCCTCGTACACGGTCTCCTCGTGCGCCATGCCAACCGTTCCTTTCGCGGGTGAGCGCCCAGCCGTCGGCCCGCCTCCAGGGCCCCGCCGCGAGGAACGAGCGGTGGGGAGGAGGCGGGTCCTTCACATGTGGGGGACGTCCTCGGGGATCTCGTAGAACGTGGGGTGGCGGTAGACCTTGTCGCCGCTCGGGGCGAACAGCGGGTCCTTCTCGTCGGGGCTCGAGGCGGTGATGTCGGCGGCCTTGACCACCCAGATGCTCACGCCCTCGTTGCGCCGGGTGTAGACGTCGCGGGCGGCGTGCACCGCCATCTCGTCGTCCGGCGCGTGCAGCGACCCGACGTGCACGTGGTTGAGCCCGCGCTTCCCGCGCACGAACACCTCGTACAGGGGCCAGTCGCGCCGGCTGGCGGCGGGCCGGGGCTCGACGGGGATCTCGGCGCCGGTGGGGACCGCGCCGTGCCCGCCTTCGCTGGTGAGGCTCATGCCGCGCTCCCGGCGTGCTCCTCGGCCGGTCGGCCGCCGTCGTGCTTGCGTGCGTAGGCCGTCGCCGCCTCGGTGACCCAGGCGTTGTCGTCGCGCGCGGCGCGGCGGCGGGCGATCCGCTCGTCGTTGGCCGGGCCGTGGCCGCTGATGACGCGCTTGAACTCGTCCCAGTCGATCGCGCCGAAGCGCCAGTGGCCGCTCTGCTCGTCCCAGGTCAGGTCCGGGTCGGGCAGCGTGACCCCGAGGAACTCCGCCTGCGGGACGCTCATGTCCACGAAGCGCTGGCGGAGCTCGTCGTTGCTGTGCCGCTTGATCCCCCAGGCCATCGACTGCGCCGAGTTCGGGCTGTCGTCGTCCGGCGGGCCGAACATCATCAGCGAGGGCCACCACCAGCGGTCGACGGCGTCCTGCACCATCGCCCGCTGCTCGTCGGTGCCGCGCATCATCGTCATCAGCAGCTCGTAGCCCTGCCGCTGGTGGAAGGACTCCTCCTTGCAGATGCGGATCATCGCCCGGGCGTAGGGCCCGTAGGAGGAGCGGCACAGCGGCACCTGGTTGCAGATCGCCGCGCCGTCGACCAGCCAGCCGATGACGCCGACGTCGGCGTAGCTGAGCGTCGGGTAGTTGAAGATCGAGCTGTACTTCTGCTTGCGCTCGATGAGCTTGTCGGTGAGGTCGGCCCGGTCGGCACCGAGCGTCTCGGCGGCGGAGTACAGGTACAGGCCGTGGCCGGCCTCGTCCTGCACCTTGGCCAGCAGGATCGCCTTGCGCCGCAGGCTCGGCGCGGACAGCAGCCAGTCGCCCTCCGGCTGCATCCCGATGATCTCGGAGTGCGCGTGCTGGGCGACCTGCCGGATGAGCGTCTTGCGGTAGCCCTCGGGCATCCAGTCGCGCGGCTCGATGCGGTGGTCGGCGGCGATCGTGGCGTCGAACTGCCGCTGCAGCGCGGCCTCGTCAGGAGCGGGCCGTTCCAAGGTGGGTGCCGACATCTCGTTCCCTCGGGTGCGACGGCGAACGGTCATTTACTGACCGCTTGGTCGGTAATGAGTCTGCACGACGTGCTCCCGCCGCACAAGCCCGCCGGGCGAGTTCTTCCGGGGGGCTTGACAGGGCCTCCGGGGGGGAGTTGATTACCTGACCATCCGGTCGGTATTTGGCGCCTCGCGCTCCGCCGACCGTCCGGCGACGACGCTGCACGACGGAGGCACCGGCCATGACGGCTACGACGAGCGAGAGCAGCCGGCACCTCGGGGCGCCCCCCGACGAGACGCTCCTCGACCCGGCGGAGCGCCTGTCCGTCGACGAGCTCCGTGCCCTCCAGCTGGATCGTCTGCGGTGGACGCTGCGGCACGCCTACGACGACGTGCCGCACTACCGGCAGGCCTTCGACGCCGCGGGCGTGCACCCCGACGACTGCAGGGAGCTCGCCGACCTGGCGAGGTTCCCCACGACCAGCAAGGCCGACCTGCGGGACAACTACCCGTTCGGGATGTTCGCCGTCCCGCAGGACCAGGTCCGGCGGGTGCACGCGTCCTCCGGCACCACGGGCCGGCCCACGGTCGTCGGCTACACCGAGCGCGACCTCGGCACCTGGGCCACCGTCATGGCGCGCTCCATCCGCGCGGCCGGCGGACGGCCCGGTGACAAGGTGCACAACGCCTACGGCTACGGCCTGTTCACCGGCGGGCTCGGCGCCCACTACGGCGCGGAGCAGCTCGGGTGCACGGTCATCCCGGTCTCCGGCGGCATGACCCCTCGTCAGGTCCAGCTGATCACCGACTTCGAGCCGAGGGTGATCATGGTGACGCCGTCCTACATGCTCACCGTCATCGACGAGTTCGAGAAGCAGGGCCTCGACCCCAGGGCCAGCTCGCTGGAGATCGGCATCTTCGGGGCCGAGCCGTGGACCGAGCAGATGCGCCGGGAGATGGAGGAGCGCGCCGGCATCCACGCCGTCGACATCTACGGCCTGTCCGAGGTGATGGGCCCCGGCGTCGCCCAGGAGTGCGTGGAGACCAAGGACGGCCTCCACGTCTGGGAGGACCACTTCTACCCGGAGGTCATCGACCCGCTCACCGGCGAGGTGCTCCCCGAGGGCGAGCAGGGCGAGCTGGTCTTCACCTCGCTCACCAAGGAGGCCATGCCGGTCATCCGCTACCGCACCCGCGACCTCACCCGCCTGCTGCCCGGCACCGCCCGGCCCGGCATGCGCCGGATGGAGAAGATCACCGGCCGCACCGACGACATGATCATCCTGCGCGGGGTCAACCTCTTCCCGACCCAGATCGAGGAGATCGTCCTCCGTACGGCCGGACTGTCGCCGCACTTCGCCCTGGAGCTGACCACCCGCGGCCGGATGGACCACCTCACCTGCCGGGTCGAGGCGCGCCCGGACTGCCCGGCCGAGCGCCGGCCGAGCGCCGCGGCCGAGGTCGCGAAGGCGGTGAAGGACACCATCGGCACCAGCATCGAGGTGCTCGTCGTGGACCCGGAGACCCTGGCCCGGTCCATGGGCAAGCTCAAGCGGCTCTACGACAACCGGGACCGCACGTGACGTCCACGGCCGATCCGGCCCGGACCCGGCGCGGCCGCCCCGGCCACTCGCTGGACTCCCTGCTGGACATCGCGGTCGCGGTCTTCAACGAGCGCGGCTACGACGCCACGAGCATGGACGAGCTCGCCACCCGGCTCGGCGTCACCAAGTCGGCGATCTACCACCACGTGTCGAGCAAGGTCGAGCTGCTGCGGCTGGCGCTGGACCGCGCGCTGGACGCGTTGTTCGCCGTCACCGAGGAGCCGGGCGCCACCAGCGGTCCGGCCATCGACCGGCTGGAGCACGTCGTCCGGGGTTCGGTCCGCGTGCTCACCGAGCGGTTGCCGTTCGTCACCCTGCTGCTCCGGGTGCGCGGCAACTCCCCGGTCGAGGAGGCGGCGCTGGCGCGCCGCCGCGAGTTCGACCGGATCGTCACCGACCTCGTGCGCGCCGCCGAGGAGGAGGGCGACGTCCGTCCCGACGTCGACCCCGCGGTCACCAGCCGGCTGCTGTTCGGCACCGTCAACTCGCTCACCGAGTGGTACCGCCCCGACGGCGGCCTGTCCGCCGACGACCTCGCCGACGCGCTCGTCGCCACGACCTTCCAGGGCCTGCGCGCCAGGTCCTGACACCCGCCCCGACCCCTGCCGGCCCGGGCCACCGGGCCCCTGAGGAGACCACCATGACCGACTCAGCCCCGCTCCTGGAGAGCTACGTCGCCGGGCGGTGGTACGTGGCACCGGACGACGGGACGCCGATCGCGGACGCCGTCACCGGCGAGACGGTCGTCCGGATCAGCAGCACCGGCCTGGACGTGGCGGCCATGCTCGACCACGCCCGGACCGTCGGCGGTCCGGCGCTGCGCGAGCTGACCTTCCACCAGCGGGCCGGCCTGCTCAAACAGCTGGGCCTGCGCCTGATGGCCGACAAGGACGCGTTGTACGCGCTGTCCCGCCGCACCGGCGCCACCGACCGCGACAGCGCGGTCGACATCGACGGCGGCTTCGGGACGGTCCTGTCCTACGCGAGCAAGGGCCGCCGCGAGCTGCCCGACGACACCGTCGTCCTCGACGGTGCGGTCGAGCCGCTCGGCAGGGGCGGCACCTTCGTCGGCCAGCACCTCTGCACGCCGCTGCGCGGGGTGGCCGTGCAGATCAACGCGTTCAACTTCCCCGTCTGGGGCTTCCTGGAGAAGCTGGCCCCGGCCTTCCTCGCCGGCGTGCCGACGATCGTGAAACCGGCCAGCCAGACCGCGTACCTCACCGAGGCGGTCGTCCGGGCGATCGTCGAGTCGGGCCTGCTGCCCGAGGGCTCGGTGCAGCTGCTGGCCGGCAGCGCGACCGGCCTGCTCGACGGGTTGGCCGGCCAGGACCTGGTGTCCTTCACCGGCTCGGCCGCGACCGCCCGCAAGCTGCGCAGCCACCCGGCGGTGGTCGCCAACTCGGTGCGGTTCAACGCCGAGGCCGACTCGCTCAACTGCTCCGTGCTCGGGCCCGACGCCACCCGGGACACCCCCGAGTTCGACCTGTTCGTCGAGCAGCTGGTCACCGAGATGACGGTCAAGGCCGGCCAGAAGTGCACGGCGATCCGCCGCGCGCTCGTGCCGCGCGACCTGGTGGACGACGTCGTCGAGGCGACCCGGGAGCGGCTGGCCGAGGTCGTCGTCGGTGCCCCCGACGCCGAGGGGGTCCGGATGGGTGCCCTGGCCAGCCTCGACCAGCGCGAGGAGGTGCTGCGCTCGCTCAAGGCCCTGCGCGGCGTCGCCGAGCTGGTCGTCGGGGACCCCGACCACTTCGAGGTGGTGGGGGCCGACCGCGACCGCGGCGCGTTCCTGCCGCCGATGCTGCTGCGCTGCGACGACCTGACCGCCGCCGAGCCGCACGACGTCGAGGCCTTCGGGCCGGTCGCCACGGTGCTGCCCTACGACGGCGTGGCGCAGGCCGTGGAGCTCGCCGCGCGCGGCCAGGGCAGCCTGGTCGGTTCCGTGGTGACCCACGACGAGGAGTTCGCGCGTCGGTTCGTGCTCGGGGCCGCGCACTCCCACGGCCGGATCCTGGTGCTCGACCGCGACGACGCGGGGGAGAACACCGGCCACGGCTCCCCGCTGCCGGTGCTGGTCCACGGTGGCCCGGGCCGCGCCGGCGGGGGCGAGGAGCTCGGCGGCATCCGCGGCGTGCTGCACCACATGCAGCGCACCGCGGTGCAGGCCTCGCCCGACATGCTCACCGCCATCGGGGGCCGCTGGGTCGCCGGGGCCCGCCGCACCGACGACGGCGTCCACCCGTTCCGCAAGTCGCTGGCCGAGCTGCGCATCGGTGACTCGGTGACCGCCGGCCCGCGCCGGGTGACGCTGGAGGACATCGAGCACTTCGCCGAGTTCACCGGCGACACCTTCTACGCCCACATGGACGAGGAGGCCGCCCGGGCCAACCCGCTCTTCGGCGGCCGGGTCGCCCACGGCTACCTGGTCGTCTCGTGGGCGGCGGGGCTGTTCGTCGACCCGGACCCGGGTCCGGTGCTGGCCAACTACGGCGTGGACGACCTGCGCTTCCTCACCCCGGTCAAGCCGGGGGAGGAGCTGACGGTCACGCTCACCTGCAAGCAGATCACCCCGCGCGGCGGCGCCGACCACGGCGAGGTCCGCTGGGACGCCGTCGTGGTGAACGGCGAGGGCGAGCCCGTGGCCACCTACGACGTCCTCACGATGGTCGCCAGGACCTGGCCCCCCGCCGCGTGAGCGGAGCAGCTCGGGAGCGGGCCCTGCTCCCGAGCCCCGCCACTCAGAAGACCTCGGCGATGTCGCGGGCCGCCATCGCCGCCTGGCGCGACTCCTCGGCGTCGCCGCGCGCCGACGTCCTGCTGGCCGTCCTCCCCGCCGAGCAGGTCCGCCACTGGCGGGAGGACGAGGAGCGGGACGCCGAGGGGCTGGCCGGGTCCCTGGCCGCGGTGGTCAGCGCGCTGGCGTGGTCCCGACCCACCGGATGGGCAGGTGCTTGACCCCGCGCTGGAAGTTCGAGCGCAGGAGCACCGGCGGCCCGTCCAGCTCCAGCGCACCGGTGCGACGCAGCAGCTCGGCGAACAGCGCACGCATCTGGACCCGCGCCAGCTGTGCGCCGAGGCAGAAGTGCGGCCCGTGCCCGAAGGCCAGGTGCGGGTTGGGGGAGCGGCGGACGTCGAAGCGGTCCGGATCGGCGAACACCGCCTCGTCCCGGTTGGCCGACGTGAACGAGACGACGACCTTGTCCCCGGCGCGGATGCGGACCCCGGCGAGCTCGACGTCGGTCGTGGCGGTGCGGCGGAAGACCATCACCGGCGTCCACCAGCGCAGCATCTCCTCGACCGCGCCGGGCAGCAGGGCCGGGTCGGCACGCACCGCGGCCAGCTGGTCGGGGTGCTGCAGGAGCGCGATCAGCCCACCGGGCAGGCCGTTGCGCAGGGTCTCGTTCCCGGCCACGGCGAAGAGCCAGAACATGTTCTCGAACTCCTCGTCGCTCACCTGGCCGCCGTCCTCGTCCACCTGGGCCAGCAGGATCGACATCACGTCGCCGCCGGGGGAGCGGCGCTTCTCCTCGGCCAGCAGCCGGGCGTAGGCGTAGAGGTCGGGAATGCCGGCGCGGGTGCGCGGGTCCGGCATCCGGCCGTCCGGGCCGGGGGCCGGGCGCAGCGCGACGGCCGCGCGGGCCATCGTCGTCCCGCCCGTGCCGTCGAACGTCGCGGAGGTGGCGTAGTCGGGGTCCTGCCAGCCGATCACCCGGTTCGACCAGTCGAACATCAACCAGCGGTCCTCGGCCGGCACGCCCAGGACGTCGGCGAGGGTGAGCAGCGGCAGGTCCGCGGCCACGTCCTCGGCGAAGTCGCACCGGCCCTCGTCGGCGCCGCCCACCATCTGGTCCACCAGCCGGGCCGCCGTCGCCTCGATCGCCCCCGTCAGCGTGGCCACGGCCCGCGGGGTGAACGACCGGGTGAGCAGCCGCCGGAGCCGGGAGTGGTCCGGCGGGTCCGTGTTGAGCATCATCCGGCGGACCCAGGCGAGGTCGGCGGCGTCGCGGACCTGCGTCGCGCCCAGCCACGAGGAGAACGTCGCCGGGTCCCGGAGCACCCGTTCCACGTCGGCGTGCCGCAGCACCAGCCAGAACCCCGGGCCGGCCGGCTGGCCGTGCAGGGCGGGCTCCTCCACCCGGAGGACCGGCGTCTCGGCCCGCAGTCGGTCCAGCAACCGGAACGGCGGGCCGGCCTCGTACGTGGCCGGGTCGACGAGGGCAGCGGTGTCCACCGGCTCGGGTCCTCTCAGCTCTCGTAGGTGTGGAACCCGCGCCCGGTCTTGCGGCCCAGCTCGCCCGCCGCCACCTTGTCGCGGAGCAGCTGCGGTGGGGCGAACCGCTCGCCGAGGGTCCGGTGCAGGTACTCGGCGATCGCCAGCCGCACGTCCAGGCCGACCAGGTCGGTAGACCGCAGCGGGCCCATCGGGTGGCGGTAGCCCAGTTCCATCGCGGTGTCGATGGCCTCGGCGTCGGCGACGCCCTCCTCGAGCATCCGGATGGCCTCCAGACCCAGCAGCACGCCCAGCCGCGAGGAGGCGAAGCCGGGGGAGTCCCGCACGACGATGCCGGTCTTGCCGAGGGCGCGCACCCAGCCGCGGGCGGCGTCGACCACCACCGGATCGGTCTCCGGCGCGACGACGAGCTCGACGAGCTCGGACGCCGGCACCGGGTTGAAGAAGTGCATCCCGAGGAAGCGCGAGGGGCGCTCCAGCGCCGCGGCGAGCTCCGTCACCGACAGGGAGCTGGTGTTCGTGGCCAGCACGGCGGCGGGAGCAGCGGCGGCCGCCGCCGCGCCCAGCACCTCGGCCTTCAGGTCGGCCCGCTCGGGGACGGCCTCGATCACCAGGTCGGTGTCCCGACCGAGGCCGGCGGGGGTCTCGAGCAGGGTCAGCCGGCCGAGGACGGTCTCGACGTCCCCGTCCAGCTTGCCGCGGCGGGCGGACTCCTCCAGCCCCTCGGCCACGCGCCCACGGGCGGCCTCCGCGGCCTGCCCACCGGCCTCCACGACGGCGACGTGCGCGCCGGCGGCGAGGAAGACCTGCGCGATGCCGGCGCCCATGCGGCCGCCGCCGATGACGGCCACCCGGGTCGGGACGGAGGTGCTCATGCCCCCTCCACGGGCATCACGACGCCCTGGCCGTCGCCGTTCACGATCTCCTCGTCGATCTCCAGCCGCCGCAGCACGCCGATCGACCGGGCGGCGAAGGCCTCGTCGAGCTCCACGGCGGCCAGGTCGCCCCCGCACCGGCCCGGTGGGGTGCGGACCCCGTCGACCAGGAGGACCTCGGTGGACCCGTGGGACATCGGCGCTCCTCGAACGTGTCGGTGCGGGTCGGCGACGCGATTTCCCGACCAAGCGTTCAGTAAATACGTGGCCAGTCTGACGGACGCGCGACGGCCGGTGCAAGCCCCGCCCCAGGAGTGCGGGCGCGCGACGCCGCCACGTGGGTCCCGACCGCAGGTCACGGTCGGGGCCTGTCGTCGTCTCCGGAACCCGTGGGATCGCTGCCGTGCCGGGGGACCGCCGTCCGCCGCATGCCGGAGCGGCCGGCACCCGGTGCGGCGCCGGACTCCAGCAGCGGCCGGGTCCGCCACCGGACGAGCTCGGAGAGCGCCACGATGCTGGTCGAGCGCACGACCGCCGAGGACCGGTCCAGGTCGACGAGGACCTGCTGCAGGGCCTCGTGCGAGACGGCGGCGACCCGGCACAGCACGTCGCCACGGCCGGTCGTGGAGTGCGCCTCGAGGACGCCGGGGATCTCCTCGAGGTCGCGCCGGACGGCGTCGATCGCTCCCTGGGCGATCTCCAGCGTCACGAAGGCCTGCACGCCGAAGCCCGCCGCGCGCACGTCGACGTCGGGCCCGTAGCCGCGGACCACGCCCGTCTCCTCCAGCCGCCGCAGCCGAGCCGTCACGGTGCCGCGGGCGACCCCGGTGAGCCGGGACAGCTCCAGGTCCCCTGCCCGAGGGGAGTCCTGCAGCGCGCTCAGCAGCGCCACGTCGAGCGCGTCGAGTCCCCGGCCGTCGGTCATCCTGCCCGCCTCCCGGCATCCTGAGCTGTGCAGTCTGCGCAGCTTAGGACCGGTTCCGCTGGCCCGGGTGGACAGCGCGGGCAGGGGTGCCGGTCCTGGTTGCGCAGTACCGACCCGCGGTGTGTGGTGCAGGCGACACCGACGGACGTCCGGAGGAGGAGCCCGGCATGAGCCTCGAGCAGACCCTCAACGACGACGAGCGCCTCGCGCAGCTCGACCTCGACCAGCTCCGGCAGCTGGTCGGGCTCGTCGAGTACGACGCCTCCGGCGACCCGTTCCCCGTCTCCGGCTGGGACGCGCTGGTGTGGGTGGTCGGCAATGCCACGCAGGCCGCGCACTTCTACCAGTCGGCCCTCGGCATGGAGCTGGTCGCCTACTCCGGTCCGGAGACCGGCAACCGCGACCACCTCGCCTACGTGCTGCGGTCGGGTGCGGCCCGCTTCGTCGTCACCGGCGCCTACGACCCGGCCAGCCCGCTGGCCGACCACCACCGCCGGCACGGCGACGGCATCCGCGACATCGCGCTCGCGGTGCCCGACGTCGACCGGTGCATCGCGCACGCGCGGGCGCAGGGCGCGACGGTCCTCGAGGAACCGCACGACCTCGGCGACGAGCACGGCACCGTCCGTCTGGCCGCCATAGCCACCTACGGCGACACCCGGCACACGCTGGTCGACCGCTCCCGGTACACCGGCCCGTACCTGCCGGGGTTCGTGGCCCGGACCTCGTCCCACCAGCCGCGACCCGGCCGGCCGGAGCGGCTGTTCCAGGCGGTCGACCACGTGGTGGGCAACGTCGAGCTCGGCGCCATGGACCGCTGGGTCGACTTCTACAACCGGGTCATGGGCTTCACCAACATGGCCGAGTTCGTCGGCGAGGACATCGCCACCGACTACTCGGCGCTGATGAGCAAGGTCGTCAGCAACGGCAACCACCGGGTCAAGTTCCCGTTGAACGAGCCCGCCCTGGGCAGGAAGAAGTCGCAGATCGACGAGTACCTCGAGTTCTACGGCGGCCCCGGCGCCCAGCACGTGGCGCTGGCGACCAACGACGTCCTCGCGACCGTCGACGCGATGACCGCCGAGGGGATCGAGTTCCTCCCCACCCCGGACTCCTACTACGAGGACCCCGAGCTGCGGGCCCGCATCGGCACCGTGCGGGTACCGGTCGAGGAGTTGCAGCGGCGCGGCATCCTGGTCGACCGGGACGAGGACGGCTACCTGCTGCAGATCTTCACCCGGCCGATCGGCGACCGGCCCACGGTCTTCTTCGAGCTGATCGAGCGACACGGCTCGCTCGGCTTCGGGAAGGGCAACTTCAAGGCGCTGTTCGAGGCGATCGAGCGGGAGCAGGAGCGGCGCGGCAACTTCTGAGGAAGGACCGCCCTCCTCGCAGGCTCGGCGCGGGACCTTGAGGGCGGCCGTTCCAGCCGGGCACCAGGCCGGCGTGTCAGCGCAGCGCGGCGCCGACCTGCTGCGCGGAGCGGACGACGGCCCGGCCGATCCGCTCGGTGTCCGCGCCCTCGTCGACGAAGACGACCGCCAGCGCGGCGCGGGCACCCCCGTCGGGCCCGAGCACGGGTGCGGCGATCGACCGGACCCCGGGGATGACCTCGCCGTGCGAGCTGGCCCACCCGACCCGGCGGGCCTCGCGGAGCGCCTCGCGGTCGTCGGGCGAGGCGGCCTCGGGCATGAGCAGGGCGAGGCCGGGTGCGCCCCGGCCCACCGGGTGCCGGATGCCGGGCCGGTACACCACGTGCGCGGGGGAGTCGTGCGGTTCGACGCTCGAGACGGTGACCGCCTCGTCACCGGCCCGGACGACCAGGAACGCCGTCATGCGCAGCTCCGCGACCAGGGCGTCGAGCCGGGGCAGCGCGGCGGACTGCAGATCGGTCCGCACGCCCCGGGCGAGGCCGAGCATCCCCAGACCGAGCCGGTAGTGACCGGCCGGGTCCCGCTCGACGAGCTGGTGGTCCTCCAGCGTGCGCAGCAGGCGGTAGGTGATCGACCGGTGCAGCCCCAGCGCCGAGCCGATCTCGGCGATCGGCTGCGGGCTGCCGACGGCGGCCAGGTGCTCGAGGATGCGCAGGCCCCGGTCCAGCGTCTGCGACTGGGGCGTGCCCCCGCCGTTGCCTTCGACCATCGCCGTCCTCTCGGTGCACCGTGCCCTCCCACCCTACGGTCGCCGTCAGCGGGCGCCGGGCCGGCCGGGGGACGGGACAAGGCGGCGGCACCGCCCGGCGCCCTGTCCGGGCGGTGCCGCAGGTGCTCAGCCGTTGACCACCTGCGGCACGGCTACCGCCTTCAGGCCCTCGACGCCGAACTCCAGGCCGTACCCGGACCTCTTGACCCCGCCGAAGGGGATCATCGGGTGCACCCCGCCGTGGGAGTTGATCCACACGGTGCCGGCGTCGAGCCGGGCGGCGACGGCGCGCGCCGCCTCCCGGTCGCTGCTCCAGACCGAGGCGCCGAGGCCGACGTCGAGCCGGTTGGCCATCGCCACCGCCTGGTCGACGTCCTCGTAGCGCACGATGGGCAGCGCCGGGCCGAACTGCTCCTCGGCCACGAGCGGGTTGTCGTCGTCCACGTCGGCCACGAGCGTGGCCGGGTAGAAGTACCCGGGGGCGTCGGGGTCGGGGTCGCCCCCGACCAGGACCTTCGCGCCGGAGTCGCGCGCGGCGTCGACCAGGCGGGCGACGATCTCGTACTGCGCGCGGTTCTGCAGCGGGCCGAGCAGGTTCTGCTCGTCGAGCCCGCGGCCCATGGGCACGGCGCGCGCGACGTCGGCCAGCGCCGCGCAGACCTCGTCGTACACGTCGCTGTGGACGTACAGGCGCTTGAGCGCCGCGCACGTCTGGCCGGTGTTGATGAACGCGCCCCAGAACAGGCCCTCGGCGATGGCGCGGGGGTCGACGTCGGGCAGCACGATGCCGGCGTCGTTGCCGCCGAGCTCGAGGGTCAGCCGCTTCACGGTGTCGGCCGAGCTGCGGATGATGGCCTGCCCGGTCGCGGTCGAGCCGGTGAACATGAGCTTGTCGACGTCCGGGTGGCCGGACAGCCGCGCGCCCACCTCCCGGCCGCCGGCCACCGCGGTGAGCACGTCGTCCGGCAGCACGCCGTTCAGGACCTCGACCAGCGCCAGCACGCTCAGCGGGGTGTGCTCCGAGGGCTTGACCACCACGGTGTTGCCCATGCGCAGGGCGGGGGCGACCTGCCAGACGGTGATCATCATCGGCCAGTTCCACGGCCCGATCGCGCCCACCACGCCGACCGGCCGGTAGTGCAGCTCCGCATGGGTCTCGCCGTCGTCGAGCACGGTGCCGCCTGGGAGCTCGGTGGCGGCGGTGGCGCGCAGCCAGGCCGCGCAGGCGCCGACCTCGAAGCGGGCGTTGGGGCCGTTGAGCGGCTTGCCCTGCTCGCGGGAGAGCAGCTCGGCGAGGGGCTCGGCCGCCGCCTCGACCGCGTCCGCCGCCCGCAGCAGCAGGTCGACGCGGTCGGCGTCGCTGCGGGCGGCCCAGGCGCGCTGCGCGGCGCGGGCGCTCGCGACGGCGCGGTCGAGGTCCTCGGCGGACCGGTCCGCGACCCGGCCCACGACCTCGCCCGTGGCCGGGTCGAGGACCTCGCGGCCGTCGGGGTCGGTGACGGCGGCCAGCAGGCTCTCGTACGTGGGCGTCCCCGGCGTGGGGGTCACGGGCTCGGTCACGGTGGGGGTGGTCATCGGGGTCCTTCGTGGGCTTCGGAGGTGGTCGATGGGGCGGTGCCGTTCGGGACGGCGGTCGTGGAGGGCGCGCTCACGGGGTCGGCTCGACCCGGCCGGTGACCTCGCCGAAGGCGATGCGCGTCCCGTCCGGCCCGGGTGCGGTGGCGGTGATCGTCACGACGTCGCCGTCCTCGAGGAACGTGCGCGTCGACCCGTCCGACAGCGCCAGGGGTTCCGTGCCGCCCCAGGACAGCTCGATGAACGAGCCGCGCTGGTCGCGCTGCGGGCCGGAGACGGTCCCCGAGGCGTAGAGGTCGCCGGTGCGCAGACTGGCGCCGTTGACGGTCATGTGCGCCAGCTGCTGGGCCGGGGTCCAGTACAGCGAGCCGAAGGGCGGGCAGCTGACGAGCTCGCCGTTGAGCCGCACCTCCAGCGTGAGGTCCAGGCCCCAGGGCTCGCCGGTGTCGTCGAGGTAGGGCAGCGGCTGCGGCTGCCGGGCCGGCGGCGCCACGCGCGCGGCCTCGAGCGCCGCCAGCGGCACGACCCAGGGCGACACCGAGGTGAGGAAGGACTTGCCGAGGAAGGGGCCCAGGGGCACGTACTCCCAGGCCTGCAGGTCCCGGGCCGACCAGTCGTTGACCAGGCACACCCCGAAGACGTGGTCCGGGAACGCCGACAGCGGCACCGGGCGGCCGAGCTCGGAGGGCGTGCCGACGACGAAGCCGACCTCGGCCTCGATGTCCAGCCGCTGGGAGGGGCCGAAGGTGGGCGCGTCGTCGGTCGGCGCCTTGCGCTGCCCGCTCGGCCGGACCACAGGCGTCCCGGAGACCTGCACCGTGCCGGCGCGGCCGTGGTAGCCGATCGGCAGGTGCTTCCAGTTCGGCGTCAGCGGCTCCGAGTCCGGGCGGAACATCCGCCCGAGGTTCTCCGCGTGGTGCTGGGAGCTGTAGAAGTCGACGTAGTCGGCGACCTCGACCGGCAGGTGCAGCGTCACGGCCTCGCGCGGCAGCAGGTGCGGCTCGACGGCGGCGCGGTGCGCCGGGTCGGCCAGCAGCTCCTGCAGCCGGGCACGCAGGGCGTCCCACGTCGTCCGCCCACGGGACATCAGCGCGTTGAGCGAGCCGGTGGCCAGCGCGTCTGCGGCCGGGAGGTCCAGCCGCGAGACGTCGAGGACGTGCCCGCCGATGGCGACGCCGACCCGTCGGGGGCCGTCGGGCTCGGTCGAGAAGACGCCGTAGGGCAGGTTGTCCGGACCGAAGCCGGTGCCGGCGGGGAGGTCCAGCCAGGTGGAGGTCACGCTGAGATCCGATCCGGGGAGGGCAGCAGGCCGAGGGTGACGAGGTCGTCGACCGGCTCGAGGACGCTGCAGGTGCCGAAGGAGGTGAAGGCCGCCCGGGCCCGGGCGGCGCGCTCGGGGGTCCAGGTGTGCAGCGCCGCGACGACGTGCGCGGCGTCGGTGTCCCGGAGGTGCTCGACGGCGGTGCCGGTGGGCGCACCGGCGGTGAGCGCGGCGGCGGCCACGAGCACGTTGAGGAACCCGTGGTGCGTGAACCCGGTGGCCGGGTCGGTGTGCCGCACGGCGGAGTGCAGGCCGGCGGTGCACTTGAGTGCCACCCCGCGCGTGACGCAGGCGGCCAGCGTCGCGGCGAGCTCCTCCGGGGAGGGGAACAGCGCGGCGCGCAGCCCGCCGGTGCGCAGCTTGGCGCGGTGGCGGGTGCCGGCGAGGACGTCGAGCACCTCGTCCCGGGCGGGGCTGCGGGGCAGCTCGACCGCCGCCGGCACACCGGCGGGCCAGACGTCGTCCAGGACGCGGACCACGTCCCGGGCGGCCGCGGCGTCGGCCACGACCGGCACCTCGACGGCGGACAGCCGCAGCCGCGGGTCGGCGTCCACCCGGGCCGCGGCGGCCGGCAGGTCGCCGGCCGCCGCGATCAGCGAGATCCCGAACGGCGCTGCATCGTCCCCCGAGGTGTCCCCGAGGTGCTCTCCCAGCTCGCCGAGGCGGGCGGCCGGGACGACGAACGGCCCGACCAGTTCGCCCAGCCGCGCCCGCAGCTCCCGGTGCGCCGGGACGGCGGCGGCCATCGGCGCGTCCCCGGGCGGGAACAGCGCCGCGTCGTCGAACAGCCCGGCGAACAGTGCGCTGGACGACGCGGTGGGCAGCGCCGTCACGCCGACGGCCCCCGCCCCGACCAGGTCCAGGCGTACTTCCCGTCGTCGACGGCGAGGCCCGCCTCGCCGAGGTCGAGCGGCCGGAAGGTGTCGACCATGACGGCGAGCTCGTCGAAGTACTCCACGCCGAGGGAGCGCTCCACGGCACCGGGCTGCGGGCCGTGGCTGTGCCCGCCGGGGTGCACCGAGATCGAGCCCTTGCCGATGCCCGAGCCCTTGCGGGCCTCGTAGTCGCCGTCGACGTAGAACATGATCTCGTCGCTGTCGACGTTGGAGTGGTAATAGGGCACCGGCACCGCCAGCGGGTGGTAGTCGACCTTCCGCGGCACGAAGTTGCAGATCACGAAGTTGTGGCCCTCGAAGACCTGGTGGACGGGCGGCGGCTGGTGCACCCGGCCGGTGATCGGCTCGTAGTCGGCGATGTTGAAGGCGTAGGGGTAGAGGTGCCCGTCCCAGCCGACCACGTCGAACGGGTGCTCCGGGACGACGTGGACGGTGCCGGCCAGCCCGCCGGGGCCGTTGCCGCGGTGCTTGACGTAGACCTCGACGTCGGTGCCCTCGGCCAGCAGCGGCTCGGCCGGCCCGCGCAGGTCCCGCTCGCAGTACGGCGCGTGCTCCAGGAACTGCCCGTACCTCGACAGGTAGCGCTTGGGCGGGGCGATGTGCGAGTTCGCCTCGATCGCGTAGGTGCGCAGTGGCTCGTCCCCGGTCGGGATCCAGCGGTGCGTGGTGGTCCGCGGGATCACCACGTAGTCGCCCTGCCCGACCGGCAGCGCGCCGAAGACGGTCTCCACCGTGGCGCTGCCGCGCTCGACGTAGACGCACTCGTCGCCGGTGGCGTTGCGGTAGTACGGGCTCGGCAGCGAGGAGACGGCGTAGGAGATGCGCACGTCGCCGTTGCCCAGCACCAGCCGGCGGCCGGTCACCGCGTCGACGGCCTTGTGCTCCTCACCCGGGAAGAGGTCGTGCAGCTTCAGGTGCCGGGGCACCAGCGGCGCGTTCGGGGTCAGGCTCTGGTCGGGCAGCTCCCACGGCCGGGCGTCGACGATCGCCGACGGGACGCCGCGGTGGTAGAGCAGGGACGAGTCCGAGGAGAAGCCCTCCTCGCCGACCAGCTCCTCGAAGTACAGGCCGCCGTCGGGACGGCGGAACTGGGTGTGCCGCTTGGGCGGGACCTCGCCCACCTGCCGGTAGAACGCCATGGGATGTGCCTCCGCAGGAAGGGGTCAGGCCGGGACGGGGGTGGGGACGGGACGGGTGAGGAGCCGGGCCACCGCGGGGGCGACGTCGGCGGAGCGGGTCAGGACGGCGGCGACGTGGGCGTCCGGGCGCAGCACCCAGACCTCGTCGGGACGCGCGCCCAGGGCCTCGCGGAGCAGGCCGCTGGGGTCCAGGTCGCGCATGCGGTGGACCGACACCGGCAGGTCGCCGAGGCCGGGCAGGTCGGGCGTCGGGGCGTCGTCCCCGAGCAGGACGGTGACGCCCTCGCGGGCGAGCTGGCGCAGCCGGACGACCTCGGGCCGGCCGGGCACGGTCACCGGGCAGTCCGGCACCAGCACGCCCGGGGCGGGCACCGGGACGTCGCCGCGCGCCGGGCGGCCCGGGAACGGGCGCGTCGGGTCGGGGGTGGTCAGCGGGGAGTCGACGTACCAGAACGGCTCGGCCAGCCGGCCCGAGTCGACCTGGGCCCGGGCGGCCGGGTCGGTGGCCGCCCGCTCCAGGACGTCGAGCCGGTGGCGGGCCTCCTCCTCGCTGCGCGGCACGAGGAAGCGCATGGTCGCGGTGGTGACGTCGATGTTCTCCTGCGCCGCGGCGTGCCGCTCGGCGTGGTAGCTCTCCAGCAGCTCCTCGGGTGCCCAGCCGCGCCGGACGAAGGCGATCTTCCACGCGGCGTTCTCGGCGTCGAGGACGCCGGAGTTCAGGCCGCGGGCGCCGAAGGGGCTGACCAGGTGCGCCGCGTCGCCGGCGACCAGGACCCTCCCGACCCGCATCCGGTCCACGAGCCGGGAGTGGAAGCGGTAGACCGACTTCCACACGATCTCGTAGGGGCGGTCGCCGATCACCTGGCGGATCCGCCGGTCCAGCGAACCTGCGGCCTCCTCGGCGGCGAGGTCGAAGTGCGGCGGCACCTGCCAGTCGATGCGGAAGGTGGAGTCCGGGCAGGGGTGGATGAGCACCTGGCGGCCGGGGTTCCACTCCGGGTCGAAGTAGAAGCGCCGCTCGGTCTCCCACCCGGGCAGGTCGGTGCGGATGTCGCAGATGAGGAAGTAGTCCTCGAACGACTCGCCGGGGAAGGTCAGCCCCAGCATCGACCGGAGGGCGTCGCTGCGGGGGCCGGGGCAGGCCACGGCGTGCGAGCCGCGCACCTGCACCTCGCCGTCCGGGGTCTCGCAGGTGACGGTGACCCCGTCGTCGTCCTGGTCGATCCCGGTGACCCGGTGCGACCAGCGCACGTCGACCAGCGGTGAGGCGGCGATCCGCTCGTCGAGGAGGGCCTCGGTCTCGCACTGCGACACGTTGACGAACGGCGGGAAGGGGGAGCGGCCGCGGTCGGCGAAGGTGAAGCTGAACAGCTCGGCGTCGCGGTGGAAGGTGCGCGCGGTGGTCCAGGTGACCCCGCGGCGGGCGATCTCGGCACCGACGCCGACGGCGTCCCACACGTCGAGCACGTCGCGCTGCTGGCAGATCGCCTTGCTGCCGACGGGGTCGCGCTCGGGGCGGGCGTCGAGGACGACGACCGGCAGGCCCCAGCGGGCCAGCAGGAGGGCGGCGGTCTGGCCGACCGGGCCGGCGCCCAGGACGAGCACCGGCGGCCCGGGGAGGGGAGTGGTCATCGGAGGGGCTCCTGTCGGGTCAGCCCTGCAGCTGGTCCCACACGGCGCGGTCGCGCTCGGCGGTCCAGATGACGGGGCGCTCGGTGCCGGAGAACTCGTCCCACAGCCGGGAGACGTCGAAGGGCAGGCAGTGCTCGAAGATGGGCCACCGGCCGTACTTGGGGGCCAGCGCGGTGTGGGTGGCCTCGAAGGCCTGCTTGAGGGTGCCGCCGGCGCGGTGCACCTCGCCGACGGTGCGCTGCATGGTGAGCAGGAAGTCGCGGGTCTGCTCGATGGCGGCGTCGACCTCGTCGCGGCCGCGGGCGATCCTCCCGCGGCCACCGACCAGCTGCCGCGCCCCGAGGGCCTTGACCCGGTCGAGGGTGCCGGCGGCCCAGTCGAAGTGGAACGCGTCGCCGGTGTAGAGCGCGGCCTGGGACTCGACGAGGTCGCCGGCGAAGAGGACCTCCTGCTTGGGCAGCCAGGCGACGATGTCGCCCTCGGTGTGGCCGCGGCCGAGGAACTCCAGGACCAGCTCGCCGCGGTCGCCGCCGAGCTCGATGGTCAGCTTGTCGCGGAAGGTCATGGTGGGCCAGGTCAGGCCGGGGATGGACTCGGGCTCCTCGAACAGCCGCGGCATCCGGCCGTACTCGCTCTCCCAGTCCTGCTGGCCGCGCTCCTCGATGAGGTGCTTGGTCTGCTCGGAGCTGACGATCACCTCGGCGTCGAAGGCGCTCGCGCCCAGCACGCGGACGGCGTGGTAGTGGGACAGGACCAGGTAGCGGACCGGCTTGTCGGTGTGCTCGCGCAGCTTGGCCAGCCACCGGCGGGCCGCCACCGGGGTGGCCAGCGCCTCGAAGCAGACGAGGAAGTCCTCGCCCTCGATGGCACCGAGGTTCGGGTCCCCCTCCGCGGTCAGGGCGTACACGCCGTCGGCGAGCACCTCGAGGGTCTGCTCCTTGACGCCCAGGTCGGCGGAGGAGGCGAAGGGCTTGGCTGCCATGGTGAGGTCTCCAGCTGTTCGATAGCCGAATGGGCTGTTCGCTTACGGGTCTCACGGTACGGGTCTGTGAGGGCCGGCACAAGGGCTCCGGAGCCTCGGGTGCGGGGGCGGTGAGCGGTCCGTGCGTCCGGCTCGGGACGCGCCGGCGCCCGGGCGTCCGAGGGGTACGCCGGACGCCGGGCGCCGGTGGCGCCGAGCAGCTCAGGTGACGGGCATCCACGCCATGTCGATCGAGACGACCTCGCTGACGGCCGCCATCCGGCCGAACTCGGGCATGTCGGCGGCCTCGGCGTTGGCCGCCTCGGCCTGCTCGACGCTGTCGTAGACCCAGACGTCGGTCCAGGTGCCGTCCTCGCGCTTCGCGATGACGGGTGCCGCGACGAAGCCGGGGATCGCGGCGGCGACGGCGGCGACGGCGCCGGGGCGGCTGGCCAGGAACTCCTCCTCCTGGCCCTCGTGGACGCGGACGTGGACGAACTCGACGAGGTGCTGCTTCACGGGGTCCTCACTTCTCTGGGTGGTCGGCGGATCAGGACGGGACGAGGGCGCTGGTGCCGGTCGTCGGGAGCTCCTCGAGGGCGGTCAGCAGCGCGTGCACCTCGCGGCCGGCGCGCATGCCGCTCTCGATGGCGCCGTCGATGAACCCGGCCCAGCCGTCGGCGTAGTCCGAGCCGGCGAGGAACACGCGGCCCTCCGGCCGCTGCAGCTCGGCGAGCGATCCGGTGAGCTGACCGGCGCGCTGCATCGGCCAGGTCTCGCCCGAGAGGTCGTCGGCGACCCAGTCGTGGCTGGCGACCTCCAGCACCTCGGCGTCGGGCAGCCAGGTGCGCAGCGCCTCCTGGACGGCGGCGGGGTCGGTGCCGTCCAGCCGCTCGCTGACCGAGCCGAAGGCGACCACGAGCGTCTCGCCGTCGGCGACGTGCTCGACCTGGCACAGCGTCAGCGGCGCGGAGCCGGGCGCGAGGGCGACGAACGGCTCGTGCTCACCACGCAGCCGGGCCCACACCTTGACGCCCTGGGACGCCTGACCCCGGTGGGCGGCCCGCCGCTTGCCCTCCGACAGCGGCGGGTCGAAGGAGACCGAGTCCAGCACGTTCAGCGGCAGGGTCACGACCACCGCCGCGGCCGTCAGCGTCGAACCGTCCGCCAGCGTGACGCCGGCCCCGCTGTCGTCCCGGGTCACCGACGCGACCCGGGTGCCCGTGCGGATCTCCACCCCGGCGTCGGCGGCGATCGCCTCGATCAGGCCGCGGGTGCCACCGACGATCTTGTAGGTGGCGCAGGCCTCGAACATCAGCTGCCAGCTGCCGCCGGCCAGGGCGCACCAGCGCAGGCCCTGCGCGTAGCCGCCGTCCTCCGTGCGGCCGCTGAAGTTGGTCGCCCACATGCCCTCGACGGCGTCGAACTCCTCGGGGGTCAGGTCCAGCTCCTCCAGCTTCTGCCGGATGGTCAGGCCGTCGACCTCGGCGAGCCGGTCGCCGGCGAGCAGCGGTCGGTACGGCTGCGGGAAGTGGGTGAGGCACTCCTCCGTGCTGCCGGCCATGCCCCGGTCGATCAGCCCGAGCAGGTCGTCGGCGGTGCCGCTGCGCACCGTGCCGCCGCTGAGCCAGTAGCCCGTGACCGGCGGAGGGGAGGGGGTCACGCCGATGCCGTAGCGGCTCAGCTCGGCCCAGGTGTGGGGCTGGATCCAGTGGACCCAGGTGCCGCCCATCTCCAGGTCGCGGCCGAGCCGCTGGTCGGTCCAGGTGCGCCCGCCGATGCGGTCGCGGGCCTCCAGCACCAGCACCCGGTGCCCCTGCCGGCGCAGCTCGCGGGCGGCGGTGATCCCGGCGAAGCCGGCGCCGACCACGATGACGTCGGTGTCGTGCGAGGTGGACATGTCGCTCCTTGCTGTTCCAGGTGTGGTCAGACGGTGGGGGTGGTCGGCGCGAGACCCGCGGTCGGCGGAGGCGGGACCGTGAGCCCCTCGCCGTCCGGGCGCCGGCGGAGCGACTCCAGGGCGACGCCGATGAGCAGCGCCAGGGGGACGGAGAGGACCAGCGGCACCGCGGTGCCCGGGGAGCCCCCGATCAGCAGGGTGAAGTTGGTCAGCACCAGTGCGGCCAGCGCGGCGATCAGCACCGCGGCGAGGACCGGTGCGACGAGCGTCTGCCACGGTCGGGTGTCCAGCCGGGTGCGCCGGAAGAAGACCACCACCGAGATCGACGTGAGGAAGTACAGGACCACGAGGCCGAGGACGGCGACGCCGCTGAACCAGGCGAACAGCGTGAGCACCGGGTCCAGACCGAGCACCGCGAACGGCATGACCAGCACCAGGGCGAGCACCGTCTGCAGCCCGCTGGCGACGAACGGCGCGCCCTGCCGGGTGGTCCGGGAGACCGTCGCCGGCAGCGCCCCGCCCTCGCCCAGCGAGTGCACGTACCGGTTGGAGGCGTTGTGGAAGGCGAGGATCCCGGCCAGCAGCGAGGTCGCCAGCAGGACGCCGCCGACCTCGGCCGCCCACGGGCCCAGGGCCCCCGAGATGGCCGCGAACAGCAGCACGGTGCTGTCGCCGGACTCCAGGGCGCTCCCGGCGGCGGCGACGACCTGGTCGGCGCCGTAGGAGCTGACCACCATCCAGGAGACGAAGGCGAAGAACAGCGCGATGGTGGCGACGGCCAGGTAGGTGGCCCGCGGGACCGTGCGGGCGGGGTCCTTCGCCTCGGCCGAGTAGATCGCGGTCGACTCGAAGCCGAACATCGACGCGATGCCGAAGGTCAGCGCGATGCCGGGCGCGCCGGCCAGCAGCGCGGACGGCGCGAAGCTGGCGCCGGGGTCCAGCCCCTGCGGACCGCCGCCGCTGAACAGGGTGACCAGGGCGAAGGCGAGCAGGATCCCCATCTCCCCGGCGACGAGCAGGCCGAGGAAGCGGGCGCCGAGCTCGATGTTCAACGATCCGAGCACCTGGACCAGGACCATCGTGGCCAGCGCGCACGCCCACCACGGCGGGGCGACGCCCAGGTACGTGCCGGCGAGGGAGGACACGATCACGCCGTACAGGCCGTACATGCAGGCCTGCACCGTGTTGTAGGACCACAGCGCCAGCAGCGCCGACCCGGTGCCGAGGCGCCGGCCCAGCCCGCGGCCGATGTAGGCGTAGAAGGCCCCCTCGGCGGTGACGTGCCGGCTCATCGCGATGAAGCCCACCGCGAAGAGCGCGATGACCAGGCCGACGACCAGGTACGCGGCCGGCGCCCCCGCGCCGTTGCCCAGTGCCACGGCCAGTGGCAGGGCGCCGCCGATGCCGGTCAGCGGCGCCTGGGCGGACAGGACGAAGAACAGGATGCCGACGACGCCGATGGCGCCACGCTTGAGCTGACGGTGGTCGTTCCGCTCACGCGCAGGCGCGGCGGTCTGGGTCGGGTGGGACATGGTCGCTCCGGAGGAAGGCGGCGGGATCCGGGCGCCGTGGTCGGGGACCGCGGCGACGGGGAACGGGCGTCGTCCTCCATCGGGACGACGTGGTGCGGAGTGCCCGGCACCCAGAACTGGTCAGATGGACAGTTGTGAGCGCCGACACAGAGGATGCACATGCGGGTAAAACTGGTCAAGTGGTCAGTTCGGGTCTTCTCGGAGTCGTGCGGCCCGCGCGCAGGGCGTCGCGCCGTGGCGATCGGGTCGCGCGAGGGGGGCCGGAGGGGCCGGCCTCCGGCTCGCCGGCGGTGCGTACCGTCGGCCCATCGAGGATCGGGGGGGCATGACGGGGACCGATACCGCCGCGGTGGCCGCGCGCCCGGCACCGGGCTACGGGGAGGGGCGGCGCGCTCTGCTGGCCGCCGCCGTCCACGTGGTCGCCACCCGGGGGCTGCGCCACCTGACCTACCGGTCGGTGGCCCAGGAGGCCGGGGTCGCGCACGGACTCGTGGCGCACCACTTCGGCACCCGGGACGCCCTGCTGGAGGCGGCGCTGGAGTTCTCGCTGGGCAACAGCGTGGGCTCGATCAGCTCCGAGCCGGGGAGCGGCGACCTGGACGCGCTGTTCGCCGGGGTGGCTGAGATGGTCCGGGCGCACCCTGACGACCAGGCGTTCCAGTACGAGCTGATCCTGGAGGCGCGGCGCCGGCCGGAGCTCCGCCCGCAGGTGGAGCAGGTCTACGCCACCTACCGCGAGGCGCTGCGGACCGAGCTGGCGGCTGCGGGCATCGTTGCCGACGACGCCCTCGTGCACCTGGTGTTCGCCGCCGTGGACGGACTGGTCTTCCAGCAGGTGTGCCTCGAGGAGCCGGCGAGGACCCCCGCGGCGCTGGAGTGCCTGCGCGCCCTCCTCCGCCCCCTCGCCGAGCGGCCCGTCAGCGCGGACTGAGCGCGGCGAGGGCCGCGTCCAGCATCGCCAGCTGGGTCGCCGCAGGTGTGGGCGAGTCGGGCAGGAGGGCGAGCACCTGGAGACCCAGGGCGAGGGCGAGCAGCTGGTCGGCCAGGACGTCGTCCGCCGTGGCCACCGTGACGTCGCCGTCCTCGCGTCCCTGGCGCAGCAGCTCCCGGATGTCACGGCGCCACCGCTGCATGGCCGCGTCGTTGAGCCGGGCCAGCCGCTCGTCGGTCACCGTGCGGTTCCAGAAGGGCAGCACGATGCGCGCCTCCAGCCGGGTCACCTCGGTGGTCGGCACGACCTCCACCAGGAAGGCGCGCAGCGCCGCGACCCCTCGTTCCCCGGCCACAGCAGCCCGGATCCGGTCGTTGGTCCGCTCGAAGACGTGCACGTAGGCCGCCTCGACCAGCTCGTCCTTGTTGGCGAAGTAGTAGGCCAGTGCACCGTTGGCGTAGCCGGCCTCGCGGGCGATCTCCCGCATCGTCGCGGCGTCCGCTCCCCGCGTGGCCATGAGGCGCCAGGTCACCTCCAGGATCTCCTGGCGTCGTCGCTCGCGGTCCACCAGCTTCGGCACGGGGCTCCCGTCGGTCGTCGGTACCCCCAGTCTGCCGATCGCGGTGCTCAGCCATGGCAGCAGCCGTCCTCGGCGTCGCGTTCACCGCCGGCCGCGCGGGAGCGGCAGTGGGCGCTGGCGTTCGGGGGGACGTCCAGGGTGGGGTTGCGGTCGAAGAAGCCGACCGGCTTGAGCCGGAAGCCGGTGTGGTCGACCGGCATGACCGGCCAGTCCTCGGGCCGGGGGACGTGGGTGAGTCCGAAGGTGTGCCACACCACCAGGTCGCTCGCCTCCAGCTCCCGGTCGGCGGCGACGTACTCGGGCAGTCCGGCGCCGCCGGGGTGCTGGTTGACGAAGTCTCCGGCCGCGTAGCGCTCCGCCGGGTCGTGGCGGGTGACCCACAGGTGCTTGGCGGCGAAGGTGGCCCGGCGGTGGATGGGGCTGTCCGGGTCGGCCAGCAGGGTCGGCTGCCCCTCCGGCAGCAGCGCGTAGGCGACCGGGTCGCCTAGGCGGTTGCGGCTGTTCGGGTTGCTGATGTGCCAGACGCGGCCCACCGACTGGTCGGCCATCCGCTGCGCCTCGGACTCGCGGCGCAGCGTCGTCCGCCGCTGGGCGAAGGCGTTGCCGCGCGGGTTGTCCGGCCCCATCGGGACGCGGACGAAGTCCAGCTCCTCGACGGTGTTGGTCGGGCCGTCGACGGCCATGTCCAGCCGGGCGCTGAACAGGTGCTGGTGGAACGGGGCGCCCAGGCCGGGGGCGATCTCGGAGGCGTAGGGGTAGCCGTCGCCCGGGTGGGCGGAGGTGAAGACGATCCCGGTCGCCTTGACCTCGAACCCGATGGTGCCGTCGAGGTAGAGGTACCAGTAGAAGCCGTAGTCGTAGTTGCCGATCGTGGTGAAGAAGCTGATCACCATCCGGCGCTGGCGCCGGGTCTCCGACGAGCCGGCCCACAGGTCGGTGTGCTTCCAGAGGACGCCGACGTCCTCCTCGTGCATGCAGATGGCGTTGCGCAGGACCTGGGGGTTGCCGCGCTCGTCGGCGATGACGGCGTCCATGTAGGTGATGTCGCCGAGGCAGTCGCAGCCCAGCTCGAGGGCGTTGGCGTAGCGGCCGACCAGGTACTCGCCGGTGTCGAAGTAGTTCTGCCACGACCGGACGGGGGAGGGGTCGGCGTAGGGGACGACCATCTCGGCGATCGAGGCCCGGTGGACGACCGGCCGCAGCCGTCCGCCGTCGTGGAAGCCGATCTGGTGCAGGGTCAGCCCCTCCCGGGCGTCGAACCCGACCCGCAGCTGCCAGCCCTCCCAGGTCAGCAGGTTGCCGTCGAGGGTGAAGCTCGGGCCCTCGGGCTGGGTGATCTCGATCGGCTTCTGGGTGGTGCGCAGGGGACCGGTGACCGCCGGGTCGTGGAAGTTGCCCGACTCCTCGGGCACCGGGACGGGCCCGAGGTCGATGACCCGGTCGACGGTCCTGGTCATCACGTCGACGTAGGCGACCAGCCCGTCGACCGGGTGGGCCCAGGCGTGGTCGTCCGGGTGGTCCTGGCGGAAGGCCAGGCCGCGCAGGATCCGCCGCCCCTCCTCCTCCGGGTACTCGAAGACGCCGGCGGACAGGGGCGCCACCCGGACGTCGGCGACGTCGAGCCCGCGGGCGGCCAGTGCGGCCAGCCAGCGCTCGTCGGTCGCCAGCACCTCCTCCACGAGGGCGAACTCCTCGTCGAGCACCGGCAGCTGTCCGTCGGTGGCGGCGTCCAGCGCCCGGTCGGAGACGATCGCCCGCTCGGTCACGGAGACGACGACGTCGTGGGCGTTCGGTCGCTCGACGTCGTGCAGGAGCACCCGCACCCGTCGCTCGGGGACGACGTCGGCGTACAGCGCTGCCTTGTCCGGTTCCTCGAGGCCGACGTAGACGAAGCGGGTCGACCCGACGACCAGGCCGGCCGTCGCGAGCACCTCGCGGACGGTGGAGACCTCGTCCGCGGTCAGCTGCTCGAGGGGGTGGGTGGCTGTCGACGCCGTGGCGAGTGCGGCCATGGGGGCTCCCTGTTTTGGTTCTACGGGTGTAGAAAGACGGCGTGAGCCACGTTACAGCCGACGTCTCCATACGTGAAGAGGTCGTGCCAAAGTCGAACAGCACGCCCGTGACGGGAGCTCTCCGGTGGGGCGCGGTCCTGGTCGCCGTGGCCTCGGCCGCGTGCCACGTGCTGGCCCTCGCCTCGGGTCCGACGCCGTCGTCCGTGCACGTCGTCGTCCTGCTGGCGATGGGGATGGGGTGTCTGCCCTGCGCCATGCACCTGGCGCTGCTGCCCCGGCGACGGGCATGGGCGCAGATGGCCGTCGTCTCGGCCGCCATGCTGGCGGTACACCCGGTGCTGTCCGCGGCCTCGGGCGCGGCTCACCACGCCCCGGCGGTGTCGGCCGGTGGCCGGGCGCTCGACGCGGCGCTCCTCGTCGGCCCCGTCGCGGGACTGGTCCTGGCCGTCGCGGGCCTGGTCCTGGGGCGGACCCCGGCGACGGCTCCTCCCCGCCTGCGGTCGCCCGGTCAGCCGTGGGCGCGGACGTGCTCGGTGACCAGCTCGGCGACCCGTCCGGGCGCCAGCTCGGGGATGAAGTGGGGAACGCCCTCGAGCACCTCGAGCCGGTAGGGGGCGTCGACGAAGCGCCGGCTCCGCTCGGTCGCGGTGCGGCCGAGGGCGGCGTCGCGGGTGCTCCACAGGTGCAGCGTCGGCACGCGGACCGTGCCCACCGGGTCACGGGCGCCCAGGGGCAGCGCGCGGTACCAGGCCAGGGCCGCGGTGAGTGCACCCGGTTCCTGCATCCGTCGCGCGTAGTGCGCGGACGGCTCGGGCGGCAGGCCGCTGATCTGCAGCATCCGGCGCAGCGCCGCGGCGTCCCCGGCCAGCAGCAGCCGCTCGGGCAGCACCGGCAGTTGGAACAGCCCCACGTACCACGAGCGCAGTGCCTGGTCGCTGGTGACGAAGGCCCTGGCCATCGCCGCCGGGTGCGGCACCGACAGCGCGCTCAGCGTGCGGACCCGCTCCGGGTGCCAGGCCGCCAGCGCCCACGCGACGAAGCCGCCCCAGTCGTGCCCGACGACGTGCGCGCTGCCGAGCTCAGCGGCGTCGAGCAGCGCCAGGACGTCGGCGGTCAGCTCCCGCAGCCGGTAGGCCGCGCGCCCGGAGGGGCGGGCGCCGGGGGAGTAGCCGCGCTGGTCGGGGGCGAGGGTGCGCAGGCCGGCGGTGTGCAGCTGGTCGGCGACGCCCGTGAAGGCGGCGGCGTCCTGCGGGAAGCCGTGCAGCAGGACGACCGGGGCGCCGTCCGCGGAGCCGCCGTCCCGGACGTCGAAGACCAGACCGTCGCGCGTGAAGCTGTCCACCCGCAGACCGTGCCCGCAGGGTCTCGCCCGCGCCACTCGGTCCCGGGACGGTGGGGGCCGGGCACGGCTCCTGGCCGCGGTGGGGTCGAGGAGTGGGGGCCGGAGGCCTCCGCGACGAGGCCTCCGGGTGGGCTCGGTGGGGGCCGGGCACGGCTCCTGGCCGCGGTGGGGTCGAGGAGTGGGGGCCGGAGGCCTCCGCGACGAGGCCTCCGGGTGGGCTCGGTGGGGGCCGGGCACGGCTCCTGGCCGCGGTGGGAGTCCGGTAGGACGACAATGAGCACCGTGACGGCACCCGAGGAGCTCATCGTCCTGCTCGACGACGACGGGACGGTGATCGGCACGATGCCCAAGCCGCTGGTGCACCACGGCGAGACTCCGCTGCACCGGGCCTTCTCGGCGTACCTCTTCGACGACGCCGGCCGGCTGCTGGTCACCCGCCGCGCCGAGGGGAAGCAGACCTTCCCGGGCATGTGGACCAACACCGTCTGCGGGCACCCCGGTCCGGGCGAGGACGACGTGGCGGCGATCGCCCGTCGCGCCGCCTTCGAGCTGGGCCTGCAGGTCGACCGGCTCCGCCCGGCGCTGCCCGGCTACCGCTACCGCGCGGAGTTCCGTGGCGTCGTGGAGAACGAGATCTGCCCGGTCTACCTCGGCGGCTTCGCCGGCACCCCCGCGCCGGACCCGGACGAGGTCGGCGAGTGGGAGCTGCTGGACTGGGCGACCTTCCGCGAGCGCCAGGAGTCCGAGGACGGCGACGCGTGGTCGCCGTGGTGCCGCGAGCAGGCCCGCCTCATCGAGGAGGCGGGGCTGGTCCCGGTCGGCTGACCGTCCGGCCGCGTCAGAGCACCGAGAAGCCCGCGGGGAGGCCCGTCCGGCCGGTGAGGGCGAGGAGGAGCGGGCCGGCGAGGCCGTCGGAGACGGCGAGGTCGGCGACCAGCCGCAGCGCCTGGGCCGCGGCCGTGGCCGGGACGTCGAGCGGCGCCTCCAGCGCGGTGGCGAGGTCCGACGTGTGGACCGCCAGCTCGAACGTGCGCGTGGGCAGGTAGTCCGCCAGCCGCATGCCGCCCGCGATCGTCGTCAGCAGCTCCGTGCCGTCCCGCGCCTCGACGAGCGGCAGCACGCGCGCGGCGATCTCCGCCACGGCGGCCGCCGGATCGCTGCCCAGGGCGGCCCCGGCGTCCCGTCCGCGCGCCGCGACGGCCGGATCGGCGGCCACCGCCCGCGTCGCCCGGACGTAGTCGCCGGCCGAGGCGACCTCGACCGTCGCGGCGGGACGGGCGAGGTACGCCTCGACCGTCAGGAGCGAGCGGCTCGTGTGGCCCACGAGGGCGCGGACGTCCCACTCGCCCAGGGCGGGCCGGGACCACCGGTCGCCGACGAGGGCAGTCGTCCCGACGAACCACTGCGCGGCGTCGGCGAACGCCCGCCGCGAGTCGTCCCATGCGACGTCCATGCGGGGGACGCTAGCGCCGGGGCGGCCGGGCGCGGGCGGCCCACGAGCGGCCGGTGGGGCGTGCACCCCGAGCCGCCGAGCACGGCTGGTGACCGGGGGGGCACGGGTGGTACCGGCCACCCGGGAGCCCTCGTGTCGCTGCGCGGGGCGCGCCCGGGGTGCTCCCTAGCGTCCGCCGCATGGAGCGTCGTCGGTTCCTCCTCTTCCTCGCCGCCGGGCTGGCGGGCACGGCCGTGGGCCAGGGCACGGCCGGGCTGGTCGACCCCACGCGGGCGCCGGTGAGCACCGCCGCGGCCGCCGAGCCGGTCGCGCCGGCAGCGCTGCCCGCCGTGCTGCCCGCGCCCACCGGCGTCGTCGACCAGCTGCCGGGTGACGGCACGTCGCTCGCGCTGACCATCGACGACGGCACCAGCTCGGAGGTCGTCGGGTCGCTGTGCGGGTTCGCCCGGGACAGCGGCGTCCGGCTGACGTTCTTCCCCAACGGCCGCTACTCCTCCTGGGAGGAGAACGGGGACGTGCTGCAGCCGCTGATCGACTCGGGGCAGGTCGCCATGGGCAACCACACCTGGTCGCACCTCGACCTGACCACGCTCTCCGACGACCAGGTGGCCGAGGAGATCGGCCGCAACCGGGACTGGATCGAGAGCGCCTTCGGCATCCGCACCCCGTTCCTGCGGCCGCCGTTCGGCGCGCACGACGAGCGGGTCCAGCGGATCAGCGCCGAGCTCGGGCACCCGACCGTCGTCATGTGGAACAGCACGCTGGAGGACAACCGGCTGCTCACACCCGCCGAGCTGCTGGATGCCGCCGACCGGTGGTTCAGCGCGCAGGCCGTCGTGGTGGGCCACGCCAACCAGCCCACCATCACCCAGGTGTACGACGAGCTGCTGGAGCTGATCGCCGAGCGCGGGCTGCAGACCGTGACGCTGGCCGACGTGTGGGGGACGGGGCTCGGCGGGGTGCGGGCGGCGTCGGGGAGGGCGACCATCGTGTGATCGTCCGACCTGCGACGGGCGGCGGCATCCACCAGGCTGGTCGGGGACACCACGACCGACAGACGGAGGAGCGGATGGCCGACAGCAGGGCGTTGCAGGGGCGGGTGGCCCTGGTCACGGGCGGGGCGAGCGGACTGGGCCGGGCCACCTGCGTGGCACTGGCCGAGGCCGGCGCGCACGTGGCCATCGCCGACATCGACGAGGGCGGCTCCAAGGGCACCGCGGAGCTGGTGGCCGACGCCGGTGGGTCCGCGGAGGTCGTCGCGCTCGACGTGACCGACGACGCCAGCCGCCGCGCGGTGGTCGCGCAGCTCTTCGACGCCCACGGCGACGCCTTCGACATCCTGGCCAACGTCGCCGGCATCGACCGGCCCGGCTACATCACCGACATCGACCTCGCGGACTACCAGCGGGTGCAGGCGGTGAACTGCGAGGGGCCGGTCTTCCTGACCAGCGAGTTCATGAAGCGGGTCCAGCACCTGCCCGAGGGGCGCACCGCCGACGTGGTGCACATCGTGAGCCTCTCGGCGATCACCTCCGGCAGCGGCGCGATCGCCTACAACGGCTCCAAGGCGGGCTTCCTCAACGCCACCCGGTGCATCCAGCGGGAGCTGCGCGAGAAGGCCGTGAAGGGCGAGGACGGCGTCGAGCGGCCCTTCCCGTGCCGCGTGCAGGCGGTCATCCCCGCGGCCATGGACACGCCGATGATGGAGCAGTGGGGCATCCCGGCCCACCTGATGATGCCGCCGTCGGCGGTCGCGGAGATGGTGCGCTACCTGGTGACGCTGCACCCGACGGCCTTCGTGCCGGAGATGCAGATCGTGCCGCGCCTGGAACCGAACTTCCCCCGCTGACCCGGCAGCCGGCCCGAGGAGACGACGATGACCAGCCCGGACGACCTCGATCCCGACTCGGCCATGGCCAGCGGGTCCGATGCGGGTGAGCCCGGGGAGCACCTGGGCACCGGCGACCTCACCGACGACGAGCGGCGGGTGCTCGAGGAACTCGAGCGCGACGCCCCGGCCGGCCGTGATGACGACGACCTCGCCGACGATGCCGTCGTGCGCGCGGCCGAGGACGAGGCGCCGCTGCCGGGGGAGGGCGGCGACCAGGGCGACGGGCTCAGCGCCCGGTTCAGCTCCCCGCCCGGGGAGGGCGAGGCCTGAGGCGGGCTCCCCGGCGACCGGCCGGGGAGCCTGCACGGGTACCGCGCGGCGTGGGTAGGGGGACGGGGTCAGTGTCGTCGACGACGGAGGACCGACCCGTGACCGTTGCCAGCCAGATGCTCGAGACCTACCCGGCCGACCTCGGGGGCGTCGACAAGCAGAAGCTCACCGCGTGCATCGAGGCGTGCGTGGAGTGCGCCCAGTCGTGCACGGCCTGCGCCGACGCCTGTCTCAGCGAGGAGATGGTCGCCGAGCTGACGAAGTGCATCCGCACCAACCTCGACTGCGCCGACGTCTGCGACACCACCGGGCGGGTGCTCTCCCGGCACACCGGCTACGACGCCAACCTGACCCGTGCGGTCCTGGAGGCCTGCGCCGCGGCCTGCAAGGCCTGCGGTGACGAGTGTGCGGAGCACGCCGACATGCACGAGCACTGCCGCGTCTGCGCCGAGGCCTGCCGGCGTTGCGAGACTGCCTGCCGCGAGCTCATCGCCTCCCTCGGCTGAGCGGGGGTCGGGCCCGGGTGGCGCCGGCCTCCGGCTCCGGGACGACGGTCGCGCGGGTCAGACCCTGAAGACCCTCGTGAGTTCGGCACGACACGTCCGCTCGCGCGCAGGGCGTCGATGTCCGAGCGGTGGTCGTTGCGGAGACACCCGAGCCCGGCGTCCGGGCGCGCACCGTGGCGCTGACCCGGATCGGACACGTACTGCAGGAGGATGGGCCTTCGGGACCACCTACCGGGGCAGACTGCTGCGCCGCAGCGCGAAGAGCCCTACCGCGGCGACTCCCCAGAACCCGCTGCGGGGCATCGCCGCTGACCCGATCACTCCCACAGCGGTGAGGACGCGGCCCGCGGCTCGTTGGGCATCGAGATCACCAGCGGACTCGGCGGACCGGAGCAATCGCCCGCTGAGCCACAACGTGGGCGAAGCCGCCATGAACCAGAACGCCGTCGCCTTGTCGCCCCGATCAGGGACCGAACCGACCGACGTGCTCCGCGCGATGTCGACCAGGGCCTCGCGGTACAGGGTGGCGCCGACACCCGCATGCGCGACGCCCAGCAACTGCAGCCACCAGCCAGGCGAGCGACGGAGCACGTGCGGCAACGTACCTCTCCAACGGGGCAGAGCTGGCCGGTGGGGAGGCGTGGTGACCACGCGCCCCTCCCCGCGGTCCTCAGCGACGTGACCTGTCCGCGTACGACATGAGCGCCCGTTGCAGAGGCACAGTCCGATCGTTCCGCGGAGGGATCGTCCTGCGATGCACCGGCCCGGTCTCTGGTCGGCCGGACCTACGGCGCGGCGGGTGAGGACGGCGCGATCCGGCGACGGAGTACGTCGAGGCCAGGGCCGGCGAGGTCGTCGAGGGCGGCTGGGCGTCCGGAGACCGCCATGGCGATGGCCTCGCTACTGCCGATGATCTCCGGCCCGTCACCGTGCCGCCAGTCCTGGTCAGTGACGATGAAGCGCAGGCCGGTGAGTCGGTCGCGGGGGACGAAGCCCGTGGTGGCCGGCTTGGAGACCAGGAAGTCCAGGGCCGGACGCCAGCTCGCCGGGGGCGGGCAGACATCGAGACCCAGGGGGCGGGCCGCGTCACGGAGGTGGATGCACGTGTCGGTCATCGGACCCAACGGCCCGATCACAGGCGGCGTCAGTCGCGTCGAGGCACGCTCGCGCAGCCCGGTGACGAGCTCGTCGGTGGGTCGGGCAGCGACCTTGCGGGCCGTGTCATCGACCATGCGGTCCAAGGAGCCGCGATAACGCACCAGGTAGGCGACCAGCTTGAGCGTGCCGACCCCGGTCTCGAGAGGTCCGAGGAAGTGGGCTGCGACCTCGCGAACGGTCCACCCGGCGCACAGGCTCGGCGTGCGCCACTGCTCTGCAGTGAGAGTCGCGAACATGTCGGCCGCCAGCAGCCGGTTGGCAGTCGCGATCTGGTAGACCGTCTCGGCGTCCGCCGGCGAGTCGGTGGTCACGACGTCAACCTACGGCGCGCGACCCGTCCTCCCCGATCCCCCGGCCGACGCGGACGCGGCCGCCGCAGAGGGGGCGGAGGTCCGCTGCGGGTCAACGGAAACCGATCGGGCGACGCGGAAGCCGACGTCGTCGATCCGGAAGGTGGGATGACTCCTGCGTCGTACCGAGGCCCGACAGCTCCAGTGCTCGTCGAACCAGCCACCGCCGCGGAGCACTCGGTAGGTGCCGTAGACCTCGGCGTCGTAGACGTCCCAGCACCACTCCCAGACGTTGCCCAGCATGTCGAACAACCCCCAGGCGTTGGCCTGCTTGCCGCCCACCGGGTGCAGTCGTCCCCCCGAGTTGCCGCGGTACCACGCGACATCGTCGAGCTCCCCATACCGCGCGGCGCCGGTCCCGGCGCGGCAGGCGTGCTCCCACTCGGCCTCAGTGGGAAGCCGATAGCCATCGGCGGACGCGTCCCATTCGATGCCCTCGCCGTCGGGATCGAGCCGGTAGGCGGGGACCAGCTGCTCCTGGTGGGACAGCGCCTGGCAGAACCGCACCGCGTCCCACCACGAGACCCCCTCCACCGGCAGCCGGTCGCCACGCGCGGTGCTCGGCCATTCCCCGGTGACCTGTGCGTACTGCGCCTGGGTCACCGGAAGAGCGGACATCTGGTACGCCGCGACGTCGACCGCCCAGCTGCGCCGCGACCGTCGGTCCGTCAGCACCACGCTGCCCGCCGGGACGGGGACCATCGCGCTTTCGGCACCCGTCCTCATGAGGTGGGGACGCTACCGCCACCTGGGATGACGCCGACTCGGCTGGTCTCTCCCAGCCGAGCAGCTGTCGGGCTGGGGCTCCCTGGGATGCTCGCCAGTCCACGCCGGCGGCCGAGGGGGACCAGGGATCCCACGCGCGCGGGCCCAGCGTTCCAGCCGCGCCACGTGTCGAGCAGACGAACGGTCATCGGCACGACGCCAGCGGCACCCGGCGGCCGATGCGGGCGTCCCGCAGGGGATCGCTCACCGGGGCAGTGGATGAGACCTGGTCCGGAGCCGACCTGCCCTCGGTCGTTGTCGCAAGGTGTCACCCGTCCACGAGACGCGAGCATCCAGGAGGTCTTGGTCTCGGTGTCGCCGCGTCACCGGTTGCATCTGGGCTGACTGCGATGCCATGCCCGGGAAGCTCTCCGCCGACGCGGATGAACACCGGTCCGCGCGCCTCCGGAGCCCGGCGTCGGCACCTCGACCCAGTGTCTCGTCAGTCGCCGTCCGCGTCCCCGGACATCCCGTCAGCGTAGGGATCGACCAGGTTCGCCCAACCCGGCGGGGCGGCTCGGTGCTCGGTCTGCACCTCGATCTGCGCCTCGGGTGCGACCTGCGCGCTGGCCACCAACTCCTCGACCGGAATCGCGTACGGATTCTCGCTCATCCGGCAAGAGTCCTCGGGTGGGAGCCCTTCGTCCACCGCTGCGGACGACGGTGCGGGGAGGGATGGTTCTGGGCGGCCTCCCTCCCAGGCTCCCACCCGGCCTTGCCGGCGACGGCGTCACCGTCCGTGCCGCCGGCGACTCCGGCATCGCAGCCGCAATCGACGCGGGAGATCTCGTCCACGCGTGCTGGTGGGGTGGAGGCCACGGATCGGCGCGGCGCCTGCTGCCCGTTTCTCTACGGTTCCGGGAGGAACAGTGACTCGATCGGCTCGCCGAACACCTCGGCGATCTTGAACGCCAGGGGCAGGCTCGGGTCGTACCGCCCGTTCTCGAGCGCGTTGACCGTCTGGCGGGAGACGCCCAGCTGGTCGGCCAGGTCGGCCTGGCTCCAGCGCCGCGCCGCCCGACGTTCGCGCAGGCGGTTGCGCATCAGCCGCGCCGGGTCTTGAGGGCTTTGATCGCGGACCAGCCGAGGACCCCGCCGATGAAGCTGACGTTCAGCCACACCCTCGGGTCGCCCACCCCTCCCGACGCGAACAGGCTTCCGAGGAACAGGAGCACGATCACGACGACGAAGCCGAGGGCGAGCGCTTCGAGCAGCAGCGTGCGCTCGTACTCGTCGGCTCGCCGCAGGTCGCGCAACTCGGCCCGCAGGCCGAGGACAAGCAGGGCCAGCATCGGGACAGCCCAGATGACCGTGTCGCCGGGGTCGTTCGAGTCGGTCACGGCCAACGCCCCGCCGGCGACCACGATGGCCACGCCGATGGGGATGCTGTCCCGCCGTGCCGCCCGGCGCCGGTCGATCTCGGCGCGGCTCTTCCGGGTGTCCGCGGGCTCGGTCATGGCAAGAACGTAAAGGTAGCTTGTCTCAGTGTCAAGCACGCTTGTCACTGGCCGGGGCTCCGCTCGACGCCAGTCGGCTGGCGGACCTGACCGGCGTGGCCATTGCCAGGGGAGGAAGCCGCGCCATCGTCCAGGCACGGAACCGGAACGGTCGCCACAACTCGTGCCGGCGACCGTTAGCCGGAGGCTCACCGAGCACTCGGCCGACAGTCCGACGCCGCGGGAGGCGCATCCCGCGGGACCCGCCCGGTCACGCTCCCCGAAGGAGGGCGTCGACCGGGACGGGCACTGAGCAGCTCACGTCGCCGGAGACCCACGGGCCCGGCCAGACGCTCGCCGCGAGCCTGCGAACGAAGAGGACGGGGTCCGTCCTCAGCCGCGCAGCCGGACGGCGACCAGCGCGACGTCGTCCTCGGCGCCCTCGGGCAGCAGCCGGCCGATCAGCTCGTCGCAGGCGGCTTCGAGCGGCTGGTCCCGGACGGCGACCAGCTCGTCGGCCAGCCGCTCCACGCCGGGGTCGAAGCCCTGGTCGCGCCGCTCGACGAGGCCGTCGGTGTAGAGCAGCAGCGTCGAGCCGGGCTCCAGCAGGGCCTCGGACTCGGTGCGCCGTGCCGCCGGGTCCACGCCCAGCAGCAGCTCGGCGCGCGGCGTGGTCAGCTGGAGCACGCCGTCGCCGGGGTCGGCGAGCAGCGGCGGCAGGTGCCCGGCGCTCGACCAGAGCAGCCGGGCGCCGCCGGTCGCCGGATCCGGCGTCAGCAGACCGACGAGCACGGTGGCCATGGCATGCAGACCGAGCCCCGCGACGGCGGAGTCGAGCCGGCGCAGCACCGTGGCCGGGCCGTCGGCGCTGCCGTAGGCGATGCCGCGGAGCAGCCCGCGCAGCTGCGCCATCTCGGCGGCCGCTTCGGTGTCGTGCCCGACGACGTCCCCGATGACGACGACCGTCGAGCCGTCGGGCTGCTCGAACACGTCGTACCAGTCACCGCCGACCTGGGCTTCGGTCGTCGCCGGCACGTAGCGGACGGCGACGTCGAGGGAAGCCGACTCCGGGGGCTCGGTGAGGTGGCTGCGCTGGAGGAGCTCGGCGGCGCGCACCGCGCGCCGCGACCGCGCGTAGAGCGCCTCCAGCAGATGGGTGCGCAGCTCGCCGACCTCGGTCAGCTCCTGCGCCGTCCAGGGGTCGGAGCGGTCCCGGACGGTCTCCCGCCACCGCTCGAAGCTCTTGCGCGGGCTCAGCCGGACCGCGTCGCCCTCCCGCTCGGCGATGGCCTTGTTGTGCGGGTCGCCGCCCCAGTCGACGGTGCGATGGGCCTCGGCGCGGTGCCAGAGCACGTACTGGCCCTCCGGCAGGGGCAGCACGAGCACCCCGCACGCGACGTCGACGGGCACCCCGAGCTCGGGGGCGTGCCGGGGCAGCGAGTCGGTGGCGACGACCTCCTCGTCCCGGGCGGCGGCCCACGCCGCGATGGCGTCGGCGGTGCCCTCGGGCAGCGCGGTGCCGCGGGCGCCGCGGTGGCGCTGGAGGTGCACCACGACGCCGTCGGCCGGCAGCAGGTCGAGCAGGTCGGGGGAGCCGAGCAGCGTGTCGGCCAGCGGGCGGTCCTCGTCGAGGGTGGCCGAGGTCAACCAGGCCAGGGTCGAGCGCACCTGCAGCGCGCGGTGCACCTCCTCCTCCTCGGCGCGGTCGACCAGGCGCAGCGACAGCGTGGAGCCGAGGAACTCCGCGGCCGCCCGGGTGGCGTAGGGCGGGGCGTGCGGGCCGGAGTAGTGGTGGCAGGCGATGAGGCCCCACAGCCGGTCGTCGCGCAGCAGGGACACCGACATGGAGGCGCGCACCCCCATGTTGTGCAGGTACTCGATGTGGATCGGCGAGACGCTGCGCAGCGTGGAGTAGGTCATGTCCAGCGGCGTCCCCGTCGAGGGCACCAGCGCCGGGCGCAGCGGCACCGGCCGGTAGTCGACGTCGGAGATCAGCCGGATCCAGTTCTTCTCGTACAGCGCGCGCGCCTGCGCCGGGATGTCGGAGGCCGGGTAGTGCAGGCCCAGGAAGGAGTTGAGCCCCTCGGCCCTCGCCTCGGCCACGACCTCGCCGTTGTAGTCGGCGTCGTAGCGGTAGACCATCACGCGGTCGAATCCGGTCAGCTCGCGCACCGCCTGCGCGGTGGTGTCGTAGAGCTCCTGCAGCGAGGTCGCCCGGTTGAGCTCGCCGACCGTGCTGCGCACCGCCTGGTAGGTGTTCGGGAACGAGAACGGGCGGGGACCACGGGCCGGTTCGAGCTCGACGACCAGCGGTGCCGTCGACGGGGGGACGCCGTCGACGGTGCCGACGGGGGCACGGTGCAGCAGCGCGTCGACCGGCACCGGGCTGCCCTCGACGTCGAGGGTGAGCTCCACCGGGTTGCGCTCCCGCAGGTCGCCGAAGGCGCTGGCCGAGCGGGCCACCGCCCCGGCCGCGGCCACCCCGAGGACGTCGGGCAGCCGCCGGCCCAGCGCGTCGGCGGGGTCCACACCGACCAGGTCGGCCAGGTTCTCCGACACCTGCTCGACGACGAGGTCGGGCTCGGTGACCGCGAGCAGCACGCCGCGCGGCTGGATGCTGCCGGGGACGTGGATCGGTTCGCGCTCGCAATTGGAGAGGTCGACCGGCGTCCCCGCCGGCAGCAGGTCGGTCTCGGGGCTCTTCACGCAGGGGCTCCGACCGGCGCGCACCAGGCGGCCAGCGCGGTGAAGGTGGCCCGCGCGGCACCGACCACCCGGCCGGCGTCCCCGCCGGCGGCGACCCGGTCGCGGGTCACCCGGCGGAAGGCGTGCCACATGGCGCCGGTCTCGGCGCCGTACGGGGAGAAGGCGCCGAGCCGGACGTCGGGGCCGAGGGTCGGCAGCGTGGCGAGGTGGCGGGAGATGAAGGTGCCGCCGAGCGTGGAGCCCTCCAGGACGTAGAGCCGGCCCAGGGCCTGGTCGGTGTCCTCGACGGCAGGCAGGTCGGGCAGGGGCGCGGGATCGGGCTCGGCGCCCAGGGCGCGCAGGTCCTCCGCGAACAGGTGCGCCCGGCGCCGCCGCGACCAGGCGACGGTCTCGGCGTCCGCCGGCCAGCGGCGGGCCCACGCGTCGAGGCCGGCCTCGGCAGCGGTCCAGAACGCGTGCAGCCGGACGAGGACGGCGACCAGGCGGTCGCGGCCCAGCTGGTCGTCCATGAGGCCGAGCGTCGTCTCCACCTGCTCGTGCTCCGCCGCCGTGGCCGTGCGCAGTTCGGTGAGGACGTCGGCGCTCCGCGTGTGTCGAGGCGACGCCTCTCCTGCAGCACCCATACCGGTTCCGAGACTAGGTGACTCCCCGCGCCCCGGCGCGCGTGGAGGCGGCGTGTGAGGCCGGTCACGATGCCGTCGCCGGGGGCTGCTCGGGGGCGACCCGGCCGGTCCGCCAGCGACGCGGCCGTGGTCCGCGGAGGGCGGCATGCGTCGTGCTGCCCCCGTTGTCCGCGGTCCACCGCCGCCTGGTGCCCGGGGTGCTCCGCGACGCCGGGCGCAGGCTCCGGGCGGCCCGGTGAGGCCGCTGCCCGTCACGGCAGCCGGGCGCGGCGCAGCGAGGCGTGCAGCAGCAGCCGCGCGTCGCCGTCGGCCAGGTCCAGGCCGGTCAGCGCCTCGATCCGCCCGAGCCGGTGGTACAGCGTCTGCCGGTGCACGTGCAGGGTCGCGGCGGCGCGCGCCGGGCTGCACCCGGCGTCCAGCCAGGTCTCGGCGGTGGCGGTCAGCACGGGGTCGGCCAGCAGCGGGCGGACGGCGGGGTCGGGGCCGGGCAGCGCCGCCACCAGCCGCCACCCGCCCAGCTCGCCCCAGTGCGCCACGGGCGAGAACCGCGGGACGGCGGCGGCGACCCGCGCGGCGGTGCGCGCCTGCTCCCACCGCTCGGGCAGCCCGTCGGCTCCGGCGGCCACGGCGGAGAGCCCCGCGGTGCTCCCGGGCGGCAGGCCGGCCAGCGCGGCGGCGGTGACCGCGGCGGCCGGGCGCAGGTCCGCCGGGCCGGGCAGCGGGACGGCGACGGCCACCAGCCCGGCAGCGGGCAGCACGGCGCTGACCGCACCCGCGGCCGGCGCCCGCCACGACGAGGGCAGCCCCGCGCCGGCCGGCCGCAGCGCCACGAGCAGCACCGGGGTCCGCTCGCCCCAGGCCGCGGTGAGCGTGCGGACCGCCTGCGCCTGCGCGTCGGGAGCGCCGGTGAGCGCGGCGGCCAGCGGGCGGGCCAGGTCGCCGGCGTCCTCCTCCCGCTCGGCCAGCAGCCGCCCGGCCTCGGCGGCCAGCTCCACCGCCGCGGCCAGCGCGGGGTCGTCGGCGGCGGGGTCGGTGCGCCCGCCGTCGAGCAGCCACAGGTAGCCGCGGGTGCGCCCGGCGTGCCGGACCGGCAGCACCAGGCGGGTGAGGATCCCGGCGTCCGGGTCGCCCGGCGTGCGCAGCGGGCCCTCGGCGACCGCGATCCCGAAGTCCTCGAACCAGCGCCGGGTCTCCGGTGTCGACCCGCGGCCGAGGATCGAACGGGTGCGCACGGCGTCCATCACGGGCGTCTCGGCGCCGTCGACCGGGTGGGCGCAGAAGGCGAGCAGGGTGAACTGGGCGTCCTCGAGGGTCGCCGGGGCGCCGAGCAGTCCCGCGACCCGGTCGACCAGCTCCTGCAGCTCGTCACGCACGCCGCCGTCCCCCTGTACACGTGTATGACACCGGATGGCGGGAACCGTACGTCTGTCGCTGGTCGTCCGACCCGGGGCTGCCTAGCGTCGGAGGCGTCGGGTACCCGGTGCCGGAGGTGGCGCGTGCTCTCCCAGAAGACCCTGCTGCTCGGCGCCTCTCGGCGTCCCGAACTGCGCCGGCTGGTCACCGGCACCCCCGCCACCCGGCGGGTCGTCGACCGGTTCGTCGCCGGCGAGACCCTCGACGACGCCCTCGCCGTCGTCCGCCGGCTCACCGCCGAGGGCATCACGGTGACCCTCGACCACCTCGGCGAGGGCGTGACCGACCGCGCCGAGGCGATGCGCTCCCGCGACGCCTACCTGGCGCTGCTCGACGGGCTGGCACCGCTGCGGCTGGGCCCCGCCGCCGAGGTGTCGGTGAAGCTGTCGGCGTTCGGCCAGGCACTGCCCGACGGCGGCACCGACCTGGCGCTGGAGCTGGTCCGGCCCGTCGCCGAGGCGGCGTCGGCGATCGGCACCACGGTCACCCTCGACATGGAGGAGTCGACCACCGTCGACTCCACCCTCGCCGTCCTCGCCGAGCTGCGCCGCGACCACCCGGGCACCGGCGCGGTGCTCCAGGCCGCCCTGCACCGCACCGAGGAGGACGCCGCCGCGCTCGCCGTCCCCGGCTCGCGGGTGCGCCTGGTCAAGGGCGCCTACGACGAGCCGCCGTCGGTCGCGTACCAGGGCCGCGCCGAGGTCGACGCCGCCTACGCCCGCTGCCTCGGCGTGCTCATGCGCGGCCCCGGACACCCGATGGTCGGCTCGCACGACCCGCGCATGGTCGACCTCGCGCAGCGGCTGGCCGCCGAGTACGGCCGGACGCCGGACTCGTGGGAGGTGCAGATGCTCTACGGCATCCGCACCGCCGAGCAGCGCCGGCTGGCCGCCGAGGGCCTGTGCGTGCGCGCCTACGTCCCCTACGGCGTCGACTGGTACGGCTACTTCATGCGCCGGCTGGCCGAGCGCCCCGCGAACCTGCGCTTCTTCCTGCGCTCCCTCGTCAGCACCAACTGAAGGGAATCCCCATGGACGCCGTCACCAACGTCCCCCCGCCGCGCAACGAGCCGGTGCTCACCTACGCCCCGGGCTCGCCGGAGCGTGCCGCGCTGCAGCAGCGCCTCACCGAGCTGGCCGGCGAGCCGCTCGAGCTCACCATGACGATCGGCGACGAGCAGCGGATGGGCGGCGGCGAGCGCTTCGACGTCGTCCAGCCGCACCGGCATGCCGCCGTCCTCGGCACCGCCGCGAACGCCACCCACGCCGACGCCGAGGAGGCGGTGGCCTGCGCCAAGGCGGCCGCCCCCGCGTGGCGCGACCTGTCGTTCGACGACCGGGCCGCGGTGTTCCTGCGCGCCGCCGAACTGCTGTCCGGGCCGTGGCGGCAGACGCTCAACGCCGCCACGATGCTCGGCCAGTCGAAGACCGCCTACCAGGCCGAGATCGACTCCGCCTGCGAGCTCATCGACTTCTGGCGCTGGAACGTGCACTTCGCCCGCGAGATCGTGTCCGCGCAGCCGGTCTCCTCGCCGGGTGTGTGGAACCGCAGCGACCACCGGCCGCTCGAGGGGTTCGTCTACGCGGTCACGCCGTTCAACTTCACCGCGATCGCGGGCAACCTGCCGACCGCGCCGGCGCTCATGGGCAACACCGTCGTCTGGAAGCCCGCGCCCACCCAGCAGTTCGCCGCCCACTTCGTCATGCGGCTGCTGGAGGCCGCCGGGCTGCCCCCGGGCGTCATCTCCATGGTCACCGGCGACGGGGCCGCCGTCTCCGACGTGGCGCTGGCCGACCGCGACCTCGCCGGCATCCACTTCACCGGCTCGACGGCGGTGTTCCAGATGCTGTGGCGGCGGGTGGGGGAGAACATCGCCTCCTACCGCGGCTACCCGCGCATCGTCGGCGAGACCGGCGGCAAGGACTTCGTCGTCGCGCACCCCTCGGCGGACGTCGACGTGCTGCGGACGGCGCTGGTGCGTGGCGCCTTCGAGTTCCAGGGGCAGAAGTGCTCGGCGGCCTCGCGGGCGTACATCCCGCGGTCGGTCTGGGGGCGGCTGCGCGACGACCTGGTCGGGGTCACCGAGTCGCTGCCGATGGGCGACGTCACCGACTTCTCCAACTTCATGGGTGCCGTGATCGACCGGAAGTCGTTCTCCAAGCTCTCCGGCGTCATCGACCGGGTGGACGACGACCCGGCGCTGTCGATCGTGGCCGGCGGGCAGGCCGACGACAGCGAGGGCTTCTTCGTCCGTCCGACCGTCATCGAGGGCACCGACCCCGAGCACGAGGTCTTCACCACCGAGTACTTCGGGCCGATCCTCGCGGTGCACGTCTACGACGACGCCGACTACGACACCGTGCTCACCCAGATGGAGTCGGCGGCGCCCTACGCGCTCACCGGTGCCGTCATCGCCGAGGACCGCGCCGCCATCGCGCACGCGCAGCACGTCCTGCGGTTCGCGGCGGGCAACTTCTACGTCAACGACAAGCCCACCGGCGCCGTCGTCGGCCAGCAGCCCTTCGGCGGCGGGCGGGCCTCGGGCACCAACGATAAGGCCGGCGCGGCGCAGAACCTGCAGCGCTGGACGTCGACCCGGTCGATCAAGGAGACGTTCGTGTCGCCGACCGACCACCGCTACCCGCACATGGGGTGAGGCCCCTCCTGCCCCCCGCCACTCGCAGGCCCGCGGCGGGACCCCGCAGGAGGGCCGTCCCAGCACGTCACCGGTCGGGCCAGTGGACGGGGCCGCCGTCCTCCCCACCCTCCGCAGGCTGAGGGCGGGGCTCCGACCAGGCCATCCGCGGTCGGGACGCCGGGGAGGGGCCCGTGGGCGGAGCGTGACGGCGTGCTCAACGGGCGCCCGGCCTGCTGCTTCTCGTCCCGTGGGGCCTTGGCAACGGTCGACGGCGGCGGGACCGTCCCGGGCACTTCGGCCCAGCCAGTACTGCACCGGGGGCCGACCGGGGCGGGAGGCCGTGTCGTGGACCGTCGGCGTGAGGACCCACCGCGGCCGACCCACCCGAGGCGTCGGGCGGGACCGGACAGGCCGGGCAGGCACCGGCACCGGTGGTCCCGGGCGGCCGCGGTGTTCGCCCTCGCGTCGTCCCCCCTGTTCGCCGTGGGGGCGGCGGGTGCCGCGGACGACCCGCCCGCGGCAGGCGCGGGCGTGGTCAGCGGTGTCGAGGGCTCGCGCGCGGCCGTCGTCCGGATCGAGGTCTCGGCGACCGCGGAGATCGCCCACATCGACCACTCCACCGGTGACGTCAACGTCGTCCGAGGCAGGTACGAGGTGCCGATCCGCAGCGCGTCGGGTGTCTTCACCTCCTCCGACGGGGTCATCGCCACCACCGGCCAGGCGCTCACCGTGACCGAGGACGACGTGGTCGTGTTCGCGGCGAACCGGCTCTTCCAGGAGGAGATGGGCACCGCGTTGGTGGGCAACGACGGCGACCTCGCCCGCCGCGCCGAGGCGGTCGACCAGTACTGGGCCCCGCACCTGCACCACTGCTACGACCAGGTCGAGCACTGCGTCCTGTTCTTCGTGCCGCAGTACACGGTGTTCCCGCACACCCGGGAGCCGACCAGCACACCGGCCGACCTGCTGCCGGTCCCCGACGGGCCCGCCGAGGTGGGTCTGCTGCGCATCAGCGGCGGTGGCGGCACCCCGACCGCCGAGCTGGCGCCCGCCGACCAGCAGCCGCTCGAGCGGGGGCTCCTCGCCGGGTTCACCGCGCCCCCGGCACCGGATCTGCCGCCGGGGGAGATGGCCGTTGCCGTCGATCCCGGGACCGCTGCGCTCTCCTCGGACGCCGACGTCGCGGCGGCACTGGCCGGTGGGATGACCGGCGGGCCGGTCCTCGACCCGGCGACCGGCGAGGTGACCGGCCTGGCCGCGACCGCCGGCGGGACGCCGACCGTGGTCCCGGTGCAGCGGCTGCACGAGGCGCTCGCAGCCGCCGGGACGCCGCCCGCCGGCTCGGAGTTCGACGCGGTGTTCCGCCGCGGCGTGGACCACCTGACCGCGGGGAACGCGAACGCCTCCGCGGCGAGCGCGTTCGAGGAGTCGCTGACGTACTACGACTCCGCGCTCGCGGCCCAGCACCTCCAGCGGGCCCAGGACGCCGCCGGTGCCGAGGGCGTGGAGGACACCGCGGCCGCCGGGGACGAGGGGAGCGGCGGCTTCGGCGCGCTCGGCCTCTGGGTCGGGACAGTGGGGCTCGTCCTGCTCCTGCTCGGCCTGGCGTTCCTCCTCCGCCGCCGCGGCCGCCGGCCCGGACACCGGCGGCCGCGCGGCGCCCGGCCCGGGACGGGCGGGGTGCCGACCCCCGCGGCCCTGGCCGAGACCGCCGTGGCCGAGCGGCGCGAGCCGGCTCCGGTGCCGGCCACCCAGGGGGCGTCGGCCCCCACGGCACCGCCGCCAGGTGCCCGGCCGGTCCCGGCGCCGACGTACGAGCGGACGCAGCTCAAGCAGGCCCCGGCCCGGGAGCAGTCGGTGCCGCCGGCCCGGTCGGCCGCGGCGTTCTGCTCCGACTGCGGGGACCCCCTGCGCGAGCGGGCCCGCTTCTGCGCCGCGTGCGGCTCGCCGGTGCGCTGAGATGCGGCCCCAGCCGGCCCTGCTGGACCCGGGGACGTCGTTCGCCCACTACCGGGTGGACTCGGTCATCGGACGCGGCGGCATGGGCGTCGTCTACCTCGCCCACGACGTCCGGCTGGACCGGAAGGTGGCGCTGAAGCTGCTGGCACCCGAGTACACGAGCCACGAGAACTTCCGCGCCCGCTTCCTCCGCGAGTCCCGGCTGGCCGCCGCCGTGGACCACCCGAACATCATCCCGATCTACGAGGCGGGCGACGCCGAGGGACAGCTGTTCCTCGCCATGCGCTACGTGCCCGGGTCCGACCTGCGCACCGAGCTGGACCGGCGGACCCGGCTGCCGCTGCCCGAGGCGCTGGACCTGCTGCACCAGGTGGCCGACGCCCTCGACGCCGCGCACGCTGCAGGGCTGGTCCACCGCGACGTCAAGCCGGGCAACGTCCTGGTCGACGAGCGCTCGCGGCAGGGACACCGGCACGCCTACCTGACCGACTTCGGGCTGACCCGCCGGTCGACGTCGATCTCCGGGCTGACCACGAGCGGCCACTTCCTCGGCACGCTGGACTACGTCGCGCCCGAGCAGATCCGGGGTGACCCGGTCGACGGCCGTGCCGACGTCTACTCCTTCGCCTGCGTGGCCTACGCGGTACTCGCCGGGCGCCCGCCCTTCGACGGGGAGGACGACGTCGCGCTGATGTGGGCGCACCTGTCGCGGGTGCCACCGCGCGCGGCGGCCCTCCTGCCCGAGCTGGCCGGGGGCGTCGACGAGGCGCTCGCCGCGGGTCTGGCCAAGTCCCCGGACGACCGCCCGGCGACCTGCGGGGCGCTGGTCGCCCTGATGGAGGCCGGGACGCCGTCCGGGCCCCCGGCGCCCTCCCCGTCGCCGGCACCCGCCGGCCCGCCGCCCGGCGACGAGGACCCGTCCCAGCCCGGCGCGGTGGACGACGCGCCCCGCCCGCGCTCCCGGCGCGGGTGGGCCCAGGCGCTGGCCGTCGTCGCGGCCCTGGTCGCCGTGGCCGTCGTCGTCGGTCTGCTCGTCCTCCGCGGCCGGGGCGAGGAGCTCACGACCTTCGCCGCCGAGGACATCCCCTACACGCTGGAGGTGCCGGCCGACTGGGCCGCCCGCACCCACGAGGCCGGCGCCAGCTCGGTCACCGTGCTGTCCCCGACGGACCTGACCACGCTGTTCGCCGACGACCCCGGCGGGGTGCCGTCGGCGGCGGCAGCGGTCGACGCCGATCCCGCGGCGGTCGTGGGGCTGGCGATCTACCACCGGCCCCGCCTGGACGGCGACTCCCCGGCGGCGCAGCTCCCGGCCGCGCAGGCGCTGCTCCCGGGACGGGACGCGGACCTGCGCCCGGGCGAGCGGGAGACGGTCGGGGACCTGCAGGCGAGCGCCATGAGCGGCACGCTCGGCCTCGGGGACGACGCCTCCCTGCAGGTGCGCGTGCTGGCGCTGGACTCGTCACCGCGGCAGCTGCTCGTCTTCTTCGCGCCGCCGTCGGTGTTCGCCGAGCAGGTGGACACCTTCGACCGGGTCGCCCGGTCCCTGGACGGCACCGGCTGAGGACGCGGACGGGGTGCCGGCGGTGCGCCCCCGCCGGCCCCGTTGACCGCCCCGCGGGGAGGCCGCCGTCCCGCTCGGGAGCGGCGCTACAGGTCCCGCTCCCGCACGACGCCGCTCTGCAGCGCCCGCTCCACGAGCCGCAGGCGCTTCTGGTTGTGCGGCAGGTCCCCGATCCCGAACTTCGTGAACAGCGCCCGCAGGTGGGTCTTCACGGCGTCCTCGCTGAGGAAGAGCTCGGCGCCGATCTGCTGGTTGGTCGTCGGCGTCGCGTAGGCGCCGCCGTGCTTGAACGGCCGGCACAGCGCCAGGAGCACCGCGCGCTGCGACTCCGTGAGGGCACCGAGCGTGGGCACGTCGGCGGCCACCCGCGTCGACTCGTCCCGGCGTGACGCGTACTCCCGGAAGGCCAGGAGGGTCCCCCCGACCCGGATGCCGTCACCGGCCCGCAGCCGCCGCCGTCCGGTGAGCCGCTCCCCGTTGACGTACGTGCCGTTCCGGCTGAGCCCGTCGTCGGCGATGGTCCAGGCGCCGCCGATCCACTCGAGCGTGGCGTGCAGGCGGGAGACCTCCGCGTCCCACGTCAGGGCGAGGTCGTTCTCCGGTGACCGGCCCACGGTCAGCCGTGGCGCCGCGCCGGTCAGCAGGAACTCGGCCGGGCGGCCGTCCGCGTCGGCGTAGCGCAGGAGTGGGCAGGTCAGAGCCCCGTCAGGCACGCGCCCATGATGCGGCGCACCCCTCCCGGCGGCAACGGCGCACACCGCCGCCCCAGGGGTGGGCAGACGCCCCCGAGGGTGGGTCGATGCCCACCCTAGGGGTCCTGGAGCGGGCCGGCGGTGCGCCCGACGCTCGTCGTGTCGGGCTCGCCGAGCCCCCTCCCGAGAGGACCCCCGCCATGACCGCCAGCCCCCGCCGCCTGTCCCGGCGCACCCTCGCCACCGCCGTCCTGTCCGCGGCCACCGGTGCCGCGCTGCTGGCGACGACGCCGGTCGCCGCGCTGGCCGACGAGCCGGGGAGCGGTTCGAGCTCGACCTCGCCGGCCGACGCGGAGAAGGCCATCGTCCACCTGCAGGTCGAGTACCAGGCCCACGTCGAGTACCAGAGCGCGGGCCGGTGGGTCCGGTCGGCCGAGCCGGTGGTGCTCCCCGCGGGCCAGTGCTCCGGCTGGTTCGCCGACTCCTCCGGCCACATCGTGACCGCCGGCCACTGCGTCGAGGACGACCCCGCGGAGATCCGCACCGAGGTCCTCACGACCTACCTCGCCGACGCCGGCATCCCGCAGCCCCCGGCGCGGACCCTCGCCGGCTGGCGGGTCGTCGGCGTGCAGGGTGAGGCGGAGCCCACCCGCATCGTGCGGGCGTCCCAGCCGTCGACCGTGGAGGGCTCGGTCCTGGACGACCCGCTGGTGGCCGAGGTGCTGGACTGGCGGTCCTTCCACGAGGGGGACGTCGCCCTGCTCAAGATCAACAACCTGGAGGAGTCGACGCCGTACCTGTCGGTCGCCACCGCACCGGCGGCGCCCGGCGACCAGGTGACCGCGATCGGGTACCCCGGCAACGTCCAGGACGTGACCGACGTCGACCGGCTGCGCGCCTCCTTCAAGAGCGGCACGGTGAGCTCGGTCCAGACCTCGCCCACGGGTGTCTCGACGACGGAGATCAACGCCGAGGTGGCCCCGGGCATGTCCGGCGGCCCCACCGTCGACGCCGACGGCGCGGTCATCGGGGTGAACAGCTCCTACCTCGGCGACCTGCAGAACTTCAACTTCATCACCGACGGCACGGCGCTGCGCACCTTCCTCGAGCACCGCGGCGTCGACCTGCACCTCTCGTCCGGCGAGGGCGGGACCACCGGTGAGGGCACGTCCTCCCCGGCCCTGGACCCGGCCGCGGCCGCCCAGGGGGCCGACTCGTCGACGTGGCCCTACGCAGCCGGCGCCGGGGCGCTGCTCGTGGCCGCCGGCGGGGTGTTCCTGCAGCGTCGCCGTCCGTCCCTGGTCACGGCGTCCGCGGCCGCCGAGGCCCCGGCGGCCCCGCCGGCCGGTCGGCCCGCCCGCGCCGAGGCCACCCGCTTCGTGGGCCGGCCGGAGGGGTTCGTGCTGAGCCGCACGCCGGTGGTGCGGCGGGCGACCTGCGCGCACACCGGCAACGCGCCGGGCACGCGGTTCTGCCGGGACTGCGGTCACCGGCTCGACTGACCGGCACCGCCCACCACCCGACCGGCCCCGCCTCCCGAGGCGGGGCCGGTCCCCTGCGCAACGGCGGTCAGGGGAGCGCTGCCGCCGGCCAGGACACCTCGCCGTCGGCGCCGAGCACCGCGCCGGCCGACGGGACGTGCGGGGTCAGCCGGCCGTCGGGCATGAGGTGGTGCACCGGCACGCCGCGGCCGAGGACGGCGACGTCGGCGACGATCCGCCGGTGGCAGCGCCACCACACGCTCTCGCTGCACATCACCGCCACGGTCGCCGTCGCCGCCTCGGCCAGCACCTCGTCGAGCGCCGTCGCGAACTCCGGCGTCCGGGTGTGTGCGGCGTAGGCGGCGAACTGGGCGACGGTCCACCAGCCGTCGGCGACGGGCTCGTCCGGCGGGAGCCGGCGGCGCCCGCCCAGCCGCGCGTCCCACCGGTAGCCGACGCCGGCGGCGGGCAGCCACCGCTCGAGCGCGTCGGCCCGGACGTCGGGGTTGCTGCGGCTCCCCGGGAACCGGCGGACGTCGACGACCAGCCCGACCCCCGCCCCGGTCAGCCGGGCGCCGAGGCGGGTGCGGTCGTCGGGGCCGTGGCCGACGGTGAGCAGGGGCACGTCCCCTGCCTACCCCCGCCTGCGGTCAGCCGGGTAGGCGGGCGAGGCCGAGCACGTGCGGCGTGGCCGGGAGGGTGAGGCGGGAGTCGGGGAACCGCAGCCGGCGCAGGGCCGTGACCTCGAACCCGGCGCGCTGGATCGAGCCGACCGGGTCGACGGCGGTGTGGCAGCCACCGGCCAGCAGCGGCCACAGGGTCGCGTCGGCGAGGCGCTGCGCCGCGCGCACCCGCCGGGTCGGGCCGAGGCCGTGCTCGAGGAAGGCCAGGGTCCCCCCGGGACGCAGCACGCGGGTGACCTCGGCGAGCGCCCGGTCGCGGTCGGGCAGCGAGCACAGCACCAGGCAGAGCACGGCGGCGTCGGCACCGCCGTCCGGCAGGGGCAGCGCCTCGCCGGTGCCGGCGACGACCGTGACGGGCACGGGCGCCGCCGCAGCCGCACGGGTCGCCAGGCCCCGGAGGTGCGGTTCGGGCTCGACCGCGGTCACCCCGCTCACCGCCGCCGGGTAGCGCGCGAAGTTGCGGCCGTCGCCGCAGCCGACCTCCACCACCGACCCGGACAGCGGCGCGAGCAGCTCGGTGCGCAGCGCGCCGAGGCCCTCGGCGTCCATCCCCTCGCTGATGCGGGCGTACAGGCGGCTGAACACCGGGCGGGGGCGATCCGTCGGCAGGACGCGCGGGCGTGCGGGCACCCTCGGGATGGTGCACCGCCGTCGGCCGGCGCGGCGCTCGCGCGCCCCCGGCCCCGTGCCGGCCGGCCCGGCCGGTCATGCTGGTCGGCCGGGCGACGGGACCGGTCGAGGGGAGCGGTGTGGCACAGGGGACGACGGGATCGCGGACGTCGCTGTGGCGGCTGCCGGCGGTGCGGGCGCTGGCCGGTGCGACGGTGCTGGGCTTCACCAGCTTCACCCTGACCCTGGCCTCGCTGCCCGCGTACGCGGTCGCCGGTGGCGCCGCCGCCGACACCGCCGGGCTGGTCACCGCGGTGTTCCTCGCGGTCACCGTCGCCGGCCAGTCAGCGGTGCCGGCGCTGACCGCGCGGTTCGGCGCGGGCCCGGTGCTGGCCGCCGGGCTCGTCGCCCTCGGCGCCCCCTCGCCGCTGTACGCGGTGGGCGACGGGCTGCTCTGGCTCTCGGCGGTGTCCGCGGTGCGCGGCCTCGGCTTCGCGGTGCTCACCGTGCTCGGCGCGACGCTGGCCGCGCGGGTGGCCCCACCGGAGCGCCGCGGCGAGTCGATCGGCCTCTACGGGCTGGCCATCGCGGTGCCCAACCTGGCCTTCGTCCCGGCCGGGGTGGCGCTCGTGCTCGGCGGGCACGCGGCCTGGATGGCGTGGCTGGCCGCCGCGCCGGTGCTCGCGCTGCCGCTGGTGCCCGGTGTCGTCCGGGGGGTGCCCGCCGAGCCGCGCAGCGAGAGGTCGTCCTCCCGGGCCGCGGTGCTCGCGGCGCTGGCGCCGTCCGGGGTGCTGCTCGTGGTCACCCTCGCGGGCGGCGGGCTGGTGACGTTCCTGCCGATCGAGCGGCCCGACGGCGTCCTCGCGACGGCGACGCTGCTGGTCTTCGGGATCACCGCGGCGGCCGGCCGCTGGCGGGCCGGCGTGCTGGCCGACCGGACGGGCACCCGGCTGCTGCTGCCGCTGGCCCTGCTCACCTCGGCGGGCGGGCTCGCCGCCGTCGCGCTCGGGCTGGGCGCCGGCGCCGGCTGGGTCCTCGCCGGTGCCGCCGTCTTCGGCGCGGGCTACGGAGCGGTGCAGAACCTGACGCTGCTGACCGCCTTCGCCCGCGCCGGCGAGGGCGGGGCCACCGCCGCCAGCGCGATGTGGAACGCCTCGTTCGACGCCGGGACCGCCGTCGGCGCCCTGGTGCTCGGGCTGGTGGCGGCCGGGGTCGGTCTGCCGTGGACCTACGTGCTCGTCTCGGGGGTGCTGCTGCTCATCCTCCCGCTGGCGCGGGTGGCGACCCGCCCGGCGTGACCGGGCGGCCCCCTGCGGGGTCCCGCCGGCCGGCCCCGTCCAGGGGCCCGCCCCGAGCCTGCGAGGGGTGGGGAGGACGGGGTCCTTCTCTGGTGGGGGGCAGGGGGGCCTTCGTCAGCCGGCGACGCGGGCGGCGGCCTCGCGCAGCGCGCGGAGGAAGAGGACCTCCTCGGCCGACCGGCGCAGCCAGGTGCGCAACCCGTCGGGGTCACCGCGGTGCCTGTCCCGCAGCTGCCCGAGGTTCAGCTGCCGGGTGCTGGCCTGCGCGCGCTGGGCCGGGGGGAGCTGCCGGCCGTCGGCGCGCGCGATCGTGGTCAGGCCGGCGCCGACGAACACCAGGTCGCGGATCTCGGTGATGCCGGCGAGCAGCTCGTCCACCCCGGCGGCGTCGTCGGCGGCGAGGCGGCGGACCAGCTCGTCGGCCGTGCGCCGGCCGGTCTCCTGCGGGTCGGGTGCGGTCACCTTGTGCATTGTCGTCCTACCGGACGACACCGCCTCCACGTGCCGCCCCCGACCGGTGCTGAGCCGCTGCCCGTGTCCCGGTCGGGAGGCCCTCCGGGCCCCCGCGACCGGTCCACCGCAACGCGTCACAGCTACGCGTCGCGGCGGGTGAACACGACCGCGGCGAGCCCCAGGACGACGGCGACCTCGGCGACGAACACCGCGAAGCCCACCCACGGGTCGAGCAGCAGCGGGTTGAACGACTCCGGCGTCGCGATCCGCGACCCGGCGTTGCCCGGCATCAGCTTGGTCGCCCACTCGCCCCAGGCACCGGGCAGCACCATCACCAGGTTGCCGACGACGAACACCAGGCCCAGCACGACGGCCAGCGCCGCGGCGGTGTGCCGCACCAGCAGGCCGACGCCGGCGGCGAACAGCCCGAGCCCGGCCATGTACAGGCCGCTGCCGAGGATCGACCGCAGCACGCCGTCGTCGGTCAGCGCCAGGCCGATGCCCTCGCGGTCGAGGAACCAGTTGCCGCCGAGGTAGCCGGCCAGCGCGGTCAGGGTGCCGGCGACGAACAGCGTGGAGGCGAGCACCGCGGCCTTGGCCGCCAGCACCGCGCCGCGCCGCGGGGTGGCCGCGAGCGTCGCGCGGATCATCCCGGTCCCGTACTCGCTGGTGACCACGAGCGCGCCCAGGACGACGGCGGTGACCTGGGCGAACACGATGCCCCAGGTGACGAAGGCGCCCACCGGCTCGCCGACGTCCCCGCGGGCCAGCGCCTCGGCGCTCAGCGCGCACACCAGCGTGGTCAGGCCGGCACCCAGCACGAACATCGCGACGAGCGACCAGGGCGTCGAGCGGACGGTCCAGAACTTGACCCACTCCGCCCGCAGCGTCGCCTCGGCGCCGGGCACCGCCGGGGTCGCGGTCCGGGTCCAGGCGTGCGTGCCCACGGTCGCGGTCATCGCGAGGCTCCTGCGGGGGTGGCGGCGTACTCGACGCTGTCGGCGGTCAGGGTCATGAAGGCGTCCTCGAGCGAGGAGCGCACCAGGGTCAGCTCGTGCAGCAGCAGGCCGGAGCGGCCGACCAGCTCACCGACGGCGGCCGCTTCCAGGCCGCGGACCCGCAGCTCCCCGCCGTGCGCGGCGACGTCCAGGCCCTCGCGGCGCAGCAGGGTGGCGACCTGGTCGTGCTGCGGGCTGCGGACCCGCACGTGGGAGGCGGCGTGCTGGGCGACGAACTCCGCCGTCGAGCAGTCGGCCAGCACCCGGCCGCGGCCGATGACGACGAGGTGGTCGGCGGTCAGGGCCATCTCCGACATCAGGTGGCTGGAGACGAACACCGTGCGGCCCTCGGCGGCGAGGTCGCGGGCGAGGGTGCGCACCCAGCGGATGCCCTCGGGGTCCAGGCCGTTGACCGGCTCGTCGAGGACGACGACCGGCGGGTCGCCGATCAGCGCGGCCGCGATGCCCAGCCGCTGGCCCATGCCGAGGGAGAACCGGCCGACCCGCTGGTCGGCGACCGCCGTGATCCCGACCAGGTCGAGCACCTCGTCGACGCGGGTGCGCGGGATGCCGTTGCTGGCCGCCAGCCAGCGCAGGTGGTCGCGTGCCGAGCGGCCCGGGTGCAGGGCGCGGGCCTCGAGCAGCGCGCCCACCTCGCGCAGCGGGGCGGGGTAGTCGGCGTAGCGGCGGCCGTTGACGGTGACGCTGCCCGAGGTCGGGCGGTCCAGGCCCAGGACCATCCGCATCGTCGTGGACTTCCCCGCGCCGTTGGGGCCGAGGAAGCCGGTCACCCGGCCGGGCTCGACGGTGAAGCTGATCCCGTCGACGGCGGTGCGGGTGCCGTACGTCTTGGTGAGGCGGTGCGCGGCGATCACGGGGTCACCGGGCCGCGGGAGGTCGGGGAGGTCATGGCGTCGAGGCTCTCGGCCGCCGGCGCCCGGGGGTATCCGGGAACCCCCTGGACCGACCCTGAACGTGCCCCGATGCGGCGGGACCGCCGATCCCGCCCGCCTCCGACCCCGGGACCGTGCGACATCGCCGATCCCGCCGGGAGCGACCGCTACGCCGAGCGGGGCAGGGCCGCCTCGGGGCGCAGCAGCCGGCGCAGCGCCACCGCGGCCTCCCGTCCCGCCCGGTTGGCGCCCACCGTGCTCGCCGAGGGGCCGTAGCCGACCAGGTGCACCCGCGGCTCCCCGGCCACGTGCGTGCCCTCCATCCGGATGCCGCCGCCGGGCCCGCGCAGCCCCAGCGGCGCCAGGTGGCCCAGCGCCGCGCGGAAGCCGGTGGCCCACAGGACGGCGTCGGCGCGGACGAAGCGGCCGTCGTCCCATGCCACGCCGTCGGGGGTGAGCCGGTCGAACACCGGCAGCCGGTCGAGGACGCCGCGGGCGCGCGCCTCCCGCACCCAGGGCGTGAGGACCAGCCCGGTGACGCCGACGACGCTGCCGGGGGAGCGGCCCTCGCGGACGGCGTCCTCGACCAGCGCGACCGCCGCCCGCCCCGCGTCGGGGCCGAACGGCTCCTCGCGCCAGACCGGCGGGCGCCGGGTCACCCAGGTGGTGTCGGCGACCTCGGCGATCTCCCCGAGCAGCTGCACCGCCGAGGCGCCGCCGCCCACCACGACCACCGACTGCCCGGCGAACTCCGCGGCGCCCCGGTAGTCGACCGGGGTCAGCTGGCGGCCGCGGAAGAGCTCCTGGCCCGGGTAGCGCGGCACGAACGGCCGGGTCCAGGTGCCGGTGGCGTTGACGACGGCGGAGGCGGTCCAGTCGCCGTCCGGCGTCTCGACGCGGAACCGGTCCTCCGCGGTGCGGCGGACGGCGCGCACCCGGACCGGCCGGTGCACCGGCAGCGCGAAGTGCCGCTCGTACTCGGCGAAGTAGGCGGGGACCGCCTCGGCGGCTGACACGTCGTCCCCTGCCGGCGGGAACGGCAGGCCGGGCAGGTCGTGCACGTGGTGGGTGCGGGCCAGCGTCAGCGAGGGCCAGCGGTGCTGCCAGGCGCCCCCGGCGCACTCCTCGGCGTCCAGGACGACGAGGTCGAGCCCCAGCCGGGCCAGGTGGTGCGCCGCGCTCAGCCCGGCCTGGCCGGCCCCGATGACGACGACCTCGACGTCCCTGCTCACGCGAGGGTCAACCGCGGCAGGCGCCCCCGGCTTCCGGCCGCAGCCGGTCCAGGTCCGCGCCCGTGAGCGTCGCGGTGTCGTGCGGGTCGTACCCGAACCGGACGGTCACCGCGCCCGGCCGGGCCTCGACCAGCCACGTGGGCCGCTCCGCCGTCCCGTCGGCCGGCCGGTACCACCACCGCTCGGCCAGCAGCGGCAGGCCGCAGCGGCGGAGGAACGCCTCGGCGGCCGGTCGGTCGGGCAGCACGCGCAGGGCGGCGCCGAACAGCGCGCGGGCGACCACCACGTCGGCGTCGCCGCGCCGCTCGGTGGAGAGCCAGCCCACCAGTTCGCCGTCCTCGGCGCGGTGGACCGGCGTCCGTTCCTCGGTCCGGGTCACGTCCCGACCGTAGGGAGGCCCGCAACGCCGTTTCCGCGTCTTGCGGGTCTCTTGCGGTTGTCCCGCGGGTGTCCTGCGGATGGGCCAGCAGAGTCCTCCCCGTCACCGGGACGACGAGCAGCGGGGCGTCACCGGTGGGACCCGGCCCCGGGGCCCGAGGACAGCCGGCGTCTCCATCGCACGGGGGGAGGGAGCCGCCGGCGCACCGACCGGCGGCGTCGAGGGGACGACGCCGCCGGGCACGACGACCGGCGCCGCCGTGGGGGACGGCGGCGCCGGCCGGGACGGGGGACGACCGGGGCACCGGGGGGAACGGTGCACCGGTCGGGCCGGGGACGCCGCGGGGGACGGCGCACCCGGTCGCACGACGACCGGCCCGACCGCGGGGGGACGGGAGAGCCGGTCGAGGGGAGCGCACGGGGCCGGCCGCGGGGGACGCGGCCGGCCCCGCCGCGTTGCCGGGATCCCGGCCGACCCGGGGCGCCCCGTGGCGGACGGTGCCCGTCCCGGTGCGAAGCGTCCCGCGCACCGGGGCGTGCACTCCGTCCTGCACGGTTCCGCAATACGCGTTACGTTCATGTCGTGACTCAGTGTGACGAGAGGGCGCGAGCGGTCCGCCCGACCCGCACGCGGACCGGGGGACGTCGACTCGACGCGTCGCGGGACGCCGCGATCGCCTCGGCCGTGATCGAGGTGCTCGGCCGGTCCGGCTACGCCGGCCTGACGATGGACGCCGTCGCGATGGCCGCCGGGGTCGGCAAGGCGACCATCTACCGGCGCTGGTCGAGCAAGGCCGAGCTGCTGCTCAGCGTCATGGACGTGGCGGGCGCGCCGGTGCTGCAGGTGCCCGACACGGGGAAGCTCCGCGAGGACCTGGTCACCGTCCTGACCGAGGTGGTGGAGCTGTTCAGCGGCCCCTCGGGGCGGGCGATCCGCAGCCTGCTCGGCGCCGTCATCGACGACCCGGTGCTGCAGGAGGGCAGCCGCCGCCTGCCGCTGGCCAACTGGGACGCCGCCTGGGAGACCGTCGTCGCACGGGCGGTCGAGCGCGGCGAGGTGCCCGCCGGCGCCGGGCAGTCGCTCGCGGCGGAGGTCGGCCCGGCGGTGCTCGCGCTGCGCTGGCTGGTCACCGGGCGGCCGCTGGACCACACCGTGGTGACCGACCTGGTCGACCGCGTCGTCCTGCCGCTGTTGCAGCGTCCGTAGCGCATCAGGCCCGCAGCAGCGATGCTGTGGGCCGATCCCCGGGTGCCGGGGCGACGGGGAGGGAGGACGCGTGAACCTGGAGAAGGTCGTCTTCGGGTTCTTCGTCCTGCTGGCCGCGACGCTGAACTTCGGGTTCTTCATCGGTGACATCGATCGCCCCGAGCTGCACAACCCCTACGAGTTGTTCGCCGCGGTCGTCGTCAACCTCATCGCGACCGTGCTGAAGTTCGGCGACCGCACCCAGATCGGCGCGATCCACCTGGCGACCAGCCTGGTGGCGAGCCTCCAGCTGGTCGGGGCCGCCCTGATGTACGGCTACGCCGAGTACGTCTCGTCGGCCGGCATGACCGCGGGGTGGACGGCGAGCGTCGTGTCGCTGTCCGGAGGCGCGTTGATGGCCAACATCGTCTCCGTCGTCCTGCTGGTGATCGAGACCGTCTCCTTCCACCGCGGGTGAGCCGGAGGCCGCCGTGGGCAATCCGCTGCTGACGTTCTGGGGACGCCGCCACCGGCGCGAGGAGGAGGAGCGGCGGGCCCGGCGTGCCCGGCTCCTGGCGGCCGCCGCGTCGGCGACCAAGGCCTCCGAGACGATCTTCCTGATCCTGCGGCGGATGCGGGCGCCGCTGATCGTCCTCATCGCCATCTTCGGGATCAGCGTGCTGGGCCTGACCCTCATCCCCGGTCAGGACGCCGAGGGCCGGCCCTGGGACATGGGCTTCTTCGACGCCATCTACGTCATGAGCTACACGGCGACCACGATCGGCTTCGGGGAGATCCCGTACCCGTTCACCTACAACCAGCGGATGTGGGTGACCATCTCGATCTACCTCACGGTGGTCGGCTGGGCCTACGCCATCGGCTCGCTGCTCGGCCTGCTGCAGGACCGGGCGTTCCGCTCGGCGCTGGCGCTGCAGCGCTTCACCCGCAAGGTGGCCCGGCTGTCCGAGCCGTTCGTGCTCATCGCCGGCTACGGCCGCGCCGGCGAGCTGCTCGGACACTCGATGGACGCGCTGGGCCGGCGGGTCGTCGTCCTGGACCGGAACGACGAGCGGATCGACGGTCTGGAGCTCGAGTCGTACCACGGCGACGTCCCCGGGCTGGCCGCCGACGCCCGGGACCCCGGGCACCTCGGGGTCGCGGGCCTGGACCACCCCTGCTGCGAGGCGGTCGTGGCGCTCACCGACGACGACGAGGCCAACCTCGCCGTGGTCATGACGACCGCGCTGCTGCGTCCCGACCTCCCGGTCATCGCGCGCGCCACGACCCAGGTCATGGCCGAGCGGATGCGGGTCTTCGGCTCGCCGAGCGTGGTCAACCCCTTCGACCTGTTCGGCGACCACGTGCGGCTGGCCCTGCGGGCGCCGGCGTCCTACCAGCTGCTGACCTGGCTGGAGGCCGGGCCCGGGGCCGCCCTGCCGCCGCGGGGCGCACCGCCGCGCAGCGGCCGCTGGGTGGTGTGCGGCTACGGCCGGCTCGGCCGGGAGCTGACCGAGGACCTGCGCGCCGAGGGCATCGACGTGACCGTCATCGACCCGAGCCCGCACGACGACGTGGACGACGTGGTCGTGGCCGGCGGCTACGAGTCCGGCGTGCTGGCCGCGGTGGGGCTCGAGGAGGCCGTGGGCTTCGTGGCCGGGACCGACAACGACATCACCAACCTCTCCCTGGTGGAGACCGCACGCCGGCTGAACCCGGCCCTGTTCCTCACCGCTCGTCAGAACCGGCCGTCGAGCGCGCCGCTGTTCGCCGCGATGGAGCTCGACGCGCTGCTCGTCCCGACCGAGGAGATCGCGCACGAGGTCTACGCCCAGCTCTCGACGCCGCTGCTCTGGCGCTTCCTGCGCGAGATGCCGCAGCAGGGGGACGCCTGGGCCGCGGGCGTCGTCGACCGGCTCACCGCCCTGTGCGGGCAGCACCTGCAGGCGCTGTGGAAGGTCCGCCTCACCGAGCGGGAGGCCCCGGGGCTGACGCCCTGGCTGGCCTCCGGGGAGGCGCGGCTGGGCGACCTGATGCGCAACCCGGAGAACCGCGACGAGCCCCTCCACGCGGTGCCGCTGCTCCTGCTCCGGGGGGACGACGCGACGCTCGCGCCGGACCCGGACTGCGTCCTGGCGCCCGGGGACGAGCTGCTGCTGGCCGGCTGGCCGGCCGCCCGGCGGGCGCTGGAGGTCACCCTCGTCGTCGACGCGGTCCGCGAGTACGTGGTGACCGGCCGCCGGGTGCCGTCCGGCTGGCTCTGGCGGAAGCTGTCCGGCACCCCCGCGGTGACCGAGGAGACCGGGGACCGGCCGACCGCGGCCACGCCGTCCTGACCCGGCGGGTCCCGCTAGGGGTCCAGCCGGAAGACGTTGTCGGGGCTGATGACCTCGGTGACCGCGGTGCCGAACGCCGACGACGACCGGGCCACGTCCCCGCTGAGCGGCGGTGCATCCGAGTTGAGCAGCACCACCAGGCTGGTCTCCCGCTCCGGCAGGTGGAGCGTGAGGCTCTGGTACCCGGGCATCGACCCGTTGTGCCCGATCCACCCCTGGGCGACGAAGATGCCCAGCCCGTAGCCGACCCCGGGCAGCGCACCCGGCGGTGCGGCGGTCTCGAGGCGCTGGGCCTGGGTCTCCGGCTCGAGCAGGGTGCCCGTGGCCACGGCCTCCGCCCACGTCTGCAGGTCGTCGAGGGTCGAGGTCATCGCCCCGGCCGCCCACCCCCAGGACGGGTTGAAGTCGGTGGCCACGATGACCTGGCCCTCGAAGGCGGTGTACCCCTCGGCGTGCGGCTCCGGGAAGGCGTTGTCGGTCGGGAGGACCGTGTCGTCGAGGGCGAGCGGCTCGAGCACCTCCCGCTCGAGGTACTCGTGCAGGGGCAGCCCGCTGACCTGCTCCACGACCAGCCCGAGCAGGATCGTGTTGGTGTTGCTGTACTCCCAGCCCTCACCCGGCGGGAAGTCCAGCGGGTGGGCGAAGGAGTACTCCAGCAGCTGCTGCGGGGTGAAGCTGCGGTAGGGGTCGCTGACGAGGGCCTGGACGAAGTCCTCGTCGGCGCTGTAGTTGAACAGGCCGCTCTGCATCCGCGCGAGCTGGCGCAGCGTGATCCGGTCGCCCTCGGGCACCCCCGCCACGTACTCGCCGATCGGGTCGTCCAGGCCCACCGCGCCGTCGTCGACGAGCTGGAGCAGTGCGGTGACCGTGAAGGTCTTCGTCTCGCTGCCGATGCGGCTGTGGAAGTCCGTGCGCATGGGCTCCCCGGTCGCCGTGTCGGCGACCCCGAACGCATCCTCGTACCGGCAGTCCGGACCCGACACCCCGACGATCACCCCCGGGACGCCCGTCCGCTCCAGCGTCGCGGTGACGACCGCGTCCAGCTGCGCGCTGACGCTGCTGTCACACCGGAGCCCGGTGCCGTCCGGGTGCGCCGCCGGCGCCGCCCAGGCCGGGCCGCCCAGGGGGGCGAGGACCAGGACGCCGGAGGCGACCCCCGCGGTGAGCGTGCGGCGCCACCTGGGGTGGGGCGTGGGACGGGTTGCTGCGACCATGGCGGCCTCCACCCCGGACTCGACTGGCCGCGAGCCTGGGCGAGAGGTCCAGGGCGGGTCAAGGAGGCCCCGCGGTCCTGCACCGGTCCGCCCCGCGTGTCCCGACGTCCCGTGTGGCGCCGGACCACGACGCGCTCCAGCCCGGGGCTGCGGTCGCCCTCGCCGCCACCTGCGCGGTGGCAGGTGCCGCCGACGGAGCAGCGGCTGGTACGACGACGGCCCCCGGGCCGCGGCGCCGGCCAGGGCCGTCCGCCGAGGACGTGCAGCACCGCAACGCGGTGCGCCGCTCGGCCTCCAGCCGGAGGACGAACGCCTTACCCGGCGGCCCGGCTGGTGCTTCACTTCGTGCCAGCGGGGCCGACTCGGCGGGCGCGTCCCCCGGCGCGGCTGCGGAGAGCGGTTCGAGGTCCAGTCGCAGGGCGAGGAGTCGCAGATGCACACGCTGACCGCACCGCTGGCACCCCGGACCGTCCTGGCGGCCGAGCCCTGCGTGGCCGGCGACATCGGCCCCGAACGCCGGGAGATCGAGTGCGAGCCGGTGGCCGACCCGGCCCCGGCCGCGCCGAGCCCCGAACCCGTCCCAGCGGCACCCGTCCCGGCGTGACCCTGCCGGCCGACCCCGGTGCGGACCCGCCGGCGCTGGTCCCGGGGGAGCTGCAGGGCTACCGGCGCTTCCACCTGGCCGTGGACGGCCTGCGCCCGCCGGTGCACGTCGCCGCCGGGCCCTGGAGCTGGCCGGTCGAGCACGCCCGGTGCGCGGTGGACGAGAGCCACGTGCCGCCCGCGCGGGGGTGCGGCTGCGGCCTCTACGGCTGGTACCACCCCAGCCACACCGGCCTGGGGACCGGCTGGGGCGACGTGACGGCGGTGGTCGCCGCCCGCGGCCGGATCGTCCTCGGCGAGACCGGCTTCCGCGCCGCCGCGGCCCGCGTCCGGGCCGTCAGCCTCCCTCGCCGCGCCCGGCTCTCCCGCCGGCGTCGCCGCCGCTGCGAGCGGCTGCTGGCCGAGCGCTACCCCGGGGTGCTCGTCTACCGGTCGCGGCGGCGGATGCTGCGCCGGCACCCGCCCGAGGACCTGTCGGCCCTGGGCGTCGCCGTCCGCCCCAGCCGGGCGCCGCGCTACCGCTGGACCGCGCTGGCCGTGTGGCTGGCCGGCGTCCTGGTGCTGTGCTCGGTCGCCGTGGTCCCGCGCCCGGTGCTCCTCGGCATCACGCCCGCCGGGTGGCTCGGTGCGCTCGGCTGCTTCGTCCTGTGGCAGGCGACCCTCGTCTGGCTGGTGTGCCGGGCCTCGCCGCCGCCCGGTCAGGCGCCGCGGTAGGTGCCGACCGTCCAGAGGTTGCCGTCGGCGTCGCGGACGCCGAACTCGTGGGAGCCGTAGTCGGTGTCGTGCAGCTCCTGCAGCACCTCGACCCCGGCCATGCCGCGGACGCGCTCCCAGGCGGCGTCGACGGTGGCCGGCTCGGCCGCGACGACGTAGACGCCCTGGGGTCCGAGGGCGCCCCAGTCGCCGGGCTTGCCGCGGGTGCCGAACATGACGCCCCCGCCGTCCGGCCAGCGCGCCTCGGCGTGCGCGACGGTGCCGTCCTCGTCGCGGTAGCAGGCGGTGACGGTGAAGCCGAGTCCCTCGGTGAGGAAGCGGACGCCGGCGTCGACGTCGGTGAAGCCGACGCTCGGCCAGACGGTGGGAGCAGGGGCGGTGGTCGTCGTCGCATCGGTCATGTGGAGGAGGGTGCTCCCTCCGCCGGCGCGCTGTCTTGGACGAACGGGAGCTCCTCGCGCAGCCACGTGCCGACGCTGCACCCGGCCAGCGCCCGCCACTCCCGGGCCAGGTGCGGCTGGTCGGCGTAGCCGCAGCGGACCGCGACCTCGGCCAGCGGCGGACGCCGCGGGTCGAGCAGCAGCCGGCGGGTGACCTCGAACCGGGCGATCCTCGCCGCCTGCTTGGGCGGGACGCCGGTGACCAGCCGGAACTGCTCGCTCAGGTGGCGCCGGCTCCAGCCGACGTGCGCGGCCAGGTCCTCGACCCGGCAGCGGCCGGCGCTGCGGTGCAGCACGCGCCAGGCCTCGCGCACCTCGGGCGGCACGGGCGCGACGCCCCCGCAGAGCCGGTCGAGCAGCGCCGCGTCGAGCCGGGCGAACCGCTCGGCCCAGCCGGGAGCCGCGGCCAGGTCGTCGACGAGCCGGTCCGCCGCCCGGCCGAGGACGTCGGCCAGGTCGACGGTGCGCTCGGCGAGCTCGGCCGCCGGCAGCCCGAGGAGCGCACCCGCGGCCAGGGGGGTGAGGGCGTACTGGAGGCCGTCCTGCGGTCGGGTGGCGTCGATGAGGGCCGGCCGGGTGTGCAGGCCCCCGACCACGGCGTGCGCGGCCACGGCCGGGCCGGTGCCGCTGACCCGCAGCGGTGCGGCCAGCTCGACGACCAGCGTGAGGTGGCGCGAGGGCAGCCCGCGGTGCAGCCCCGTGGGCATGGCGGGGGAGCGGTAGCCGTGTGCCGCCGCCACGAACGGGCGCAACGGCGCCGGGACGACGTGGCGCACGAGGGACACGGGTCGGACCTCCCCGCTCGCCGGCCGGTGGACGGCGTCATCCTGCCGCCCCGTCCGGGTCCGGTGAGGTCCCCGACGCCCGGGTCAGCGCCGGCGGTCGCCAGCGCCGACCCCGAGCCCCGCGGCGAGAGCGTCGAACTCGGCCTGCCGGAAGGCGCGCATCGACGGGACCGGCGACCCGAGCCCCGACTCGGAGGACGGACGCAGGGCGGGGTGGTCGCACATGGGGAGCCGGTGCGACGGCGCCGTCCTCTGCGTAGCACCGGACCGGCCGGCTGCCGATACGAGACGACGACGGCCCGCCGTGGTGCCGCCCCGGATCGAGAGGACCCCGATGTTCCGCCGTGCCCTGCCCGCCGCCCTGGCGGCCGCCACCTGCCTCACCCTGGCCGCCTGCGGCGGCGAGGACAGCGCATCGACGGAGGCCGCCGACGCGACGCTGCCGACGCAGACGTCCGCCGCGCCGACGAGCGCCGAGCCCGATGGACCGGCGCGGAGCGACCGCGGCAACATCATCAAGCAGATCGGGGAAGAGGGCGGGAATTCCCTGGACGAGAACTCGGACGAGCTCGTCTTCCGCTTCGCGGTCGACGCGATCCGCGTCGACCAGGAGTGCAACAGCGGGTACCCCCAGGAGCCGACCAACGGCCACTTCATCGGCATCGACGTCCGCGCCGCCACCACCGCGAACCTGCCGCCGGACTTCTTCGTCCAGATGTCGGCGGACCAGTTCCAGGTCATCGGCCCGGATGGGCTGACCGTGACCGACGTGTGGGGCACCGCCTACTCGTGCCTGGACAGCGCAAGCTCCTTCACGAGCGACCAGTTGGGTCCGGCGCAGCAGTACGCCGGCACGGTCGTCATCGACTCGCCCGTGACCAGCGGCACGCTGGTCTACAAGCACCCCGGTGACACCACCGGCTGGGAGTGGCAGTTCTGACGCCGATCAGTCGGCCAGGGCCGCGCCGCCGAGCTCGCTGAGAAGGTGGGCGCCGCGGACGAGGCCGGGCCTGTGCACGTGGCCGCGTCTCCCGAGCCTCGGTCGCCGAGCCCGTCGACCCCCTCCTAGCAGGGACTGGTTCGTGTGCGGTCCGAGGAGGCGCTCGTGTACGCAGTCGCGGATGGACGGTGTCCGCTGGTCAGGCGCCCGGGACGACGGAGCGGCCCCGTCCCGGGAGGGAGGAGCCGCTGGTCGATCCTGGTGCGCCATCAGGGACTCGAACCCCGAACCCGCTGATTAAGAGCCGGTATTCGGCGCCATTCCACACTCAATTTGGGTGGCGCATCGTTGCTGCTCAAGAGGCTGTCCTGCGCCGCTGACCTGCGGTAATGTCGGCGGCGAGGTGGTGGCGAGAATGTTGGTGATGATTGGCCGACGTCGGCTGGAAATGGCTGAAGACGGCTGTGTTGCGGACTCACTGCGGACCGCCGGAATTGTCCGGCCCGCGGTCGGCCGAATTCGGCAGACGCCGGTGGTGGGCGCCGGCGGCGTCGTGGGGGCCTGACGGTGGTCAGCATCGCGCGGCGGCCCAACGGGCGCTGGCGGCCCCGCTACCGCGACGCCGCAGGCAAGGAGCACGCCCGGCACTTCGAGAAGAAGGCCGACGCGCAGGCGTGGCTGGACTCGGTCACCACCTCGGTGCTCACCGGCGCCTACGTCGACCCCAAGCGGACCCGGGTCACCGTCGCCGAGTGGGCCGGCTCGTGGCTGGAGAGCAAGGTCGACCTCAAGCCGACGACGCGGCGCTGCTACGAGACCTCGCTGCGGGTGCACATCCTCCCCGTGTGGGGCCCGGTGCGGCTCGGCGACATCACCCACCAGGGCGTCGCCGCCTGAGTGGCCCGGCTGTCCGGGTCGGGCAAGAGCGCCTCCACCGTGCGCCACGCTCACCGGGTGCTGTCGCTGATCCTGGGCCTGGCGGTGCGCGACGGCCGACTGGCCCGCAACCCCGCGGTCGGCGTGCCGCTGCCGCGGAGGTGCGCGGCGAGCAGATCCTCCTCACCCATGCGCAGGTCGACGACCTGGCCGCAGCCGCCGGCCGGGACCGGCTGGCCATCCTGTTCCTGGCCTACACCGGCGTGCGCTACGGCGAGATGGCCGCACTGCGGGTGCGCAACCTCAACCTGCTGCGCCGCCGCGCGCTGATCGCCGAGGCGGTCGCCGACGTCAACGGCCGCGCGGTGTTCGGCACGCCGAAGAACCACCAGCGCCGCCAGGTGCCGGTTCCGCGGTTCCTGGCCGAGGAGCTCGCCGCCCACGTCGCCGGCAAGCAGCCCGGGGACTTCGTCTTCGCCGCGGAGAAGGGCGGCGTGCTGCACCTGCGCAACTTCCGCCGCGAGAGCTTCGACCCCGCCGTCCGCGCCGCCGGCCTGGACGGGCTCACCCCGCACGGGCTGCGGCACACCGCCGCCTCGCTGGCCATCGCGAGCGGAGCGAACGTCAAGGTGGTGCAGACCATGCTCGGCCACCAGTCGGCGACGATGACCCTGGACCTGTACGGCCATCTGCTGAACGACCAGCTCGACGAGGTCGCCGACGCGATGGACGCCGCGCGCGTCGCCGAGGCGTCGGCGCGTCGGCCGGCCGGGACCGTGGCGGCGCTGCCCACCGGTCGCTCGGCCGGCGGCCCGTTCGGATGACCCGCTCAGCGGGCGGATCGTGTGCAGCCGCTTCCCACCCCCCGAGCAGGATGCCGACTGCCTTGGTCGCCGGAAGGGCGCTGGCGCGTCGCTTCGCGATGGGCCTACGGCCCACCCTTCCCCCGACCTGCGCCAGCCGGCGGGAGGCCGGTTGTGGGATGCGGCCAGGAGTGCGGGATGCGACCCGGGGGCCGCGAGGACGGTCTTGCCGCGGGGCCTGCTCGAGCTGGTCGCGCACCGCTGAAGCGAACGCCGACCTCCGTCGTCCACGAGGGTTGTGGACGACGAACGAGCCGTCCACAACTACCGGGATGAAGCGCGCGGGCGGCACCGCGGTCGCCCACTGTCCTCGCCATGGGACCGGCGCCGATTTTGAACGCCGTGGCGTCCGTCAGACCCGAGAGGACACCCGATGAACGACGCCAACAACAGCTCGCAGGACGGGACTCTGCGCGGCCCCTGGATGACACCGGCCCGGGCTCGGCAACTGGCCGCCGCGGCCGGCGACCTGTATCACCAGCTCCGTGAGGCCGATCTGGCCCGCGACGCCGACCCCGACCCGGCTCGGCGGCGCGCCGGCTGGCGGTTGGACGTCGCCGCCGGAGGTCTGCACAGCCCCGCCGAGGAGTTGCTGGACACCGCCAACGAGCTCATCCGACTGGCCACCCGGCGGGCCGACGCCTGCTCCGTGCCGTGGGGCGTCTGCCCCGAGCACGGCGCGACGCTGCGGTCCACCGCAGGGCGCTGCTGGTGCACCGCCCCGGGCTGCCTCCGCCGGTGGTTCCACAACCGACTCGGCGAGCCGTGCGCCGAACCTGGTATCGCACCCGGTTCGACGAGAGCGGTTGGACACCCTGGGACAGGCTGTCGCCGGACTACCGGCACTCGCCACAAGGCCATGCCGCCGAGGATCCGTCGGTCCGTTGAGTGTCTTTGAGCGGCTCACTCAGGGACGCACGGCCTGACGGCTTCGGCGACGGCCTCTAGCCTCCGAGACATGCAGTGGCCGTCGTGGCGTAGCCCAGTGCGTTGGGGATTGATCGCCGGGGCCGCTCTGCTCGGACTGTGGACGGCCATCGCGGGTCACTGGGCGGTGACGGTCTCAGTGGCCTTGTTCGTCGCCTGGCTACTCGTCGACCTCGCTCACGATCGCCGACAAGAGGTGAAGCGGGATTTTCAACCGTAGCTACCTCAGGTCGAGGTGGCTTGAGCACTGTTCAGCTCTGTCAGTCGGGACGGGTGGGCTAGCTGTACTGACCGGGGAGGGTTGGTCAAGCGGCTGATGGGCGGGTGGCCGCCGATGCCGGTGTGGGGCCGATGGTGGTTGTAGGCGTGTAGCCAACCAGGAAAAGCGGCCCTGCGGTCGGCCTCGCTGGTGAACAGCTGGGCGAAGGCCCACTCGCTGGTCATGGTGCGGTTGAACCGCTCGGCCTTGCCGTTGGTCTGCGGCCGGTAGGGACGGGTGCGCTTGGGCGTGATGCCCAGCTGGGTGCAGGCGCCGGCCCAGTCGCGGCCGCGGTAGCAGCCGCCGTTGTCGGTGAGCACCCGGCGGGCGGTCACGCCGCGGGCGGCGAACCAGGCGCTCGCCCGGCGCAGCACGCCGGCGGCGGTCGGGCCGGTCTCGTCGTCGCAGATCTCGGCGTAGGCCACCCGGCTGTAGTCATCGAGCACGACGTGGACGAAGGCATGTCCCATCAGCGGGTTGCGATGGCGGCTGCGGGCTCGCCCGCCATCGGCGGTGCGGTTGGCCTTGCCCTGCTCCCGGCCGAGGAAGCGCCAGCCACCACCGGCGGGGATGTTGCCCAGCTTCTTCACATCGGCGTGCAGCAGCTCACCGGGGCCGGGGTGCTCGTAGCGGACCGGCGGCTGCTCCCGGCGCTTGAGCTGGGACAGCCGGCTGATCCGGCAGCGGCGCAGCACCGCCCCGGCGGTGGACGGGGCCACGCCGGTCCCGGTGGCCAGCCGCACCGGCCCCCAGCGTTTGCGCAGCCGGAGCGACACCATCCGCTTGGTGATCGGCGGGCTGGTCGTGCCCGGGCTGGCGTGCGGCCGGCTGGAGCGGTCGGCCATGCCGGCCTTGCCTCAGCCCGATAGCGGCGGGCCCAGCGGTCAGCGGTCGGCCACGAGACGCTGAAGAACCGGGCGGCATGGGCCACCGGCCAACCGTCCTCGACCACCAGCCTGGCCAGGCGCAGACGCTGGCGCGGAGTCAGAGCGGCATTAGCGTGGAGCACGAGGACCTCCTGGGCCGGTGGGCGGTTGCCGTGGTAGCTCCACCCTCCGCCAGGAGGTCCTCCTCACCCAGTCAGTCGCTCACCACTGACCACAAGCGGGATCGCACAACCAACGTCTCCGGTCAGTACAGCTAGCTCCACACCCGCACCGTGTCGTCGTGGGAGCCGCTGACGATTCGCCGGCCGTCCGGGGTGACCGCCACCGCCTCGACATTGTTGGTGTGGCCGGTCAGGGTCCAGACCATCTCGCCGGTGGCCAGATCCCACACCCGCACCGTGTCGTCGTTGCCGCCGCTGACGATCTGCTCACCGTCCGGAGTGACCGCCACCGCCCTGACAGAGCCGTAGTGGCCGGTCAGGGTCTGAAGCGTCTCGCCGGTGGCCAGATCCCGCACCTGCACCGTGCCGTCGCTGCCGCCGCTGACGATCTGCTGACCGCCCGGAGTGACCGCGACCGCCCTGACATTGTAGGTGTCGCCGGTCAGGGCCCGAAGCGTCTCGCCGGTGGCCAGATCCCACACCCGCACCGTGCCGTCGCTGCCGCCGCTGACGATCTGCTGACCGCCCGGAGTGACCGCCACCGCCTCGACACCCTCGGTGTGACCGGTCAGGGTCTGAAGCGTCTCGCCGGTGGCCAGATCCCACACCCGCACCGTGCCGTCGCTGCCGCCGCTGACGATCTGCTGACCGCCCGGAGTGACCGCCACCGCCTCGACACCCTCGGTGTGACCGGTCAGGGTCTGAAGCGTCTCGCCGGTGGCCAGATCCCACACCCGCACCGTGCCGTCGCTGCCGCCGCTGACGATCTGCTCACCGTCCGGAGTGACCGCCACCGCCCTGACAGAGCCGGTGTGACCGGTCAGGGTCTGAAGCGTCTCGCCGGTGGCCAGATCCCATACCCGCATCGTGTCGTCATTGCTGCCGCTGACGATCTGCTCACCGTCCGGAGTGACCGCCACCGCCTCGACACCCTCGGTGTGACCGGTCAGGGTCTGAATCAACTCAGGTCTGGCCGGGGCGCTATGGAATACGACGTTCAGCACGCCGACGCCGACGCCGACGAGGATGACCGCGACCGCTCCGAGGATGAACGCCTTCCGCTTCGGGTGTGAGCTCAACGTCTTCAGCCCGAGTGAAGTCGCAGGGCCGGGGTGCGCCGGTGCGGGCACTAGTTGTGGTGGCGCACCTATGATCTTGTCGCGCTGGGTCGGCTGCTCGGTCTTGGGGAGCTCGGCAGCGGCGCTCTTGGAGTCGCTGGTCTTCGCCTGGCCGGGCGCTTTTCGCTTCTCGGCCTCCTGCCGCAACCGATCCTCGGACCTTCGAGCGACCCGCTTTTCGGCCTCCTTCCGCGCGGCGCGCTCCTCGGCCTCCCGCGCGGCGCGCTCCTCGGCCTCCCGCGCGGCCGCGGGGGGAACGCCCCGGATTCTCTGCAGGAGTCCCGATGCTGCGGCCGACACTGATCGACTGTCGTCGTCCATGAGCGTGGTCAAGTGCTCGGCGACGGCGGCACGGACGACGTTGTTGCCGACACGGTGCAGATGGGCCAGCCCTTCAACTGCGGCGAGCCGCTGCCTGGCGATCGGGCTGTCGATCGCGTACCGCAGGTGGGATGGGAGTCTCCAGTGCATGTTTCGGGCGATCAGGATGCGGCCGTCGACGTCCTCCTGCTTTTTCGGTCGCTGCTGCGGCATGTCCGCCACGACGCGGTCGTGCACGTAGCTGTACAGCTCATCGAGCGCGATGTCGCCATCGTTATCGAGGTCGGCCTCACCGCTACGCATAGCCTCGACCAGGTAGCGGGTGAACACCGACGAGGTGCCGGATCCGCGCAGGTTGTCCCCCTCGAAGGCGTACTGCGTGGCGTCGGAGGCGGTGAGCACCGCCCGGCCCTTGCCGTGGAAGCGCTCCAGGGTCTGCACTCCCTCGTCCGCCTTTGTAGCTCGGCCTGCAGGGAAGGCGCCGCTGTAGCAGCAGTCGAGGATGAGCACCTTGCGGCGGGACGGGGACGCCTCCATCGCCTCATTGAGCTGGGCCGCGGAGATGGCGGTCCACATCAGCGCCTGGCGCCGGGTGTTGGTCATCGCCAGGTACAGCCGGCCCTCGTCGTCCTTGAGCCCGTGACCGGTGAAGTACAGCAGGGTCAGATCCTCTCCCCGGCCCCGGTTGTAGAAGTCCGCGATGGCCTCTCCCACGATGTGGCTCGGCTCGTTGATCAGCGTGGTGACGTCAAATCCGGCGATCTCCGGATCCTTCAGTACCGCCGCGAACGCCTCCGCATCATGCGCCGGTGCGATCAGCTGCCTCAGGCCGCCGTCCGCGTACTGGTAGGACGCGATGACAAGGGCGCGACGTGCGGCCACGGGTTCACCCTGAAGCGTGACGCTGGACGAACGCCTTGACTAACTCGGCTTGCTCCGTAGTTGTCGCGCTGCTCAGTTCAAGGGTGTCGCCATCGATGGTGACCACAACCTTGTGCGCTCCGGCGCGTCGGCCAAGCCAGTCCTTGACCGTTGCGATCAGCGTCGCGAAGACCCCGCCGCTCGCGCTCAGCGTCACCAGCCACTCGGTCATCGCCTCGACCACGGGACCCTTCGAACCCGGCGGGGGCTCATCGAAGGAGACAGCGTGGACATCATCGACGTCCAGCGACCGCAGCTCGTTACGCAACTGCCGCCCCAGCCGCTCGACGTCCTCGGCGTCGGCGTCGGCGTCGGCGTCTAGCACGACCCGCACCTCCACGGTCTGCATGCTCCGCCGTGGGTCCCGCCGGCAGCAAGGGCATTTGGCCCGCACGGGTCTAGCCCGGCGGGGACGGCGCAGATGCAGCGACAGCTGTCGGGGCCGGCAGGGACGCGTCCAACGCCGCGAGAGGTGAGGCCGCTTCACGGCTCTAGTACTGAGGTGTTCTCAACGGATTGGTCGCTCGGCGGTGGTCAGGACCAAGGCTTCAGCGGCGATCGCACCGATCCGCTGCGGGCACAGGCCAACGTGGCGTAGCGCTCAACCAGCTCGGCGATGCGGTCGAGGTCGCTGATCAGCCGAACCGGGCGGCCCGGACGTCGGCGAGGAAGGCGAGCTCCGCCTGCGTGCCGCGCCGCCGTTCCAGCAGCAGGCACATCTCGGTGAAGACGGTGGCGGGGAGCAACAGGGGAGCGGGATGGGTCTCCGGGAAGTCCCGGCAGCGTTCGTGGTGGTCGTCGCGTTCGTTGACCAGCGCGACGACCGGACCGGTGTCGACGACGATCACGCGCTGGGTGCGTCACGCCCGCCGACGGCGTCAGGGTCCTCGTCGGTGCGCTGGATGTCCTCCGACCGCTCGGCCAGGTCGTGTTCGGCCGACAGGGTGCCGGTGCTGGCGAAGCGACGCCGTTCGGTCGGGTCGGTGTCCGCGAGGCTGGCCCGGAGCAATTGTTCGACCGCCGGCAGGCGCGTCGCGGGCAGCGCGTCCACCAGGCGGTGGATGTCCTCGCGGCTGGTCATGGGACTGAGTGTGGCAGAGCCAGCGGCTTGACCGCCCGGACGACGGTCCAGGGTTGCCGGCGGTCCCGCGCTTCATGCTGCCCGAGAATCCATCGGTCGCGGTCGATGCGCCCGTACACGAGCCGCCGACCGATGCGGAATCCCGCAGGACCGGTCCTAGGTGCCTCCAGTAGCGCAGTGCGGCGAGGGATCCCCAAAAGCTGGTTGCGGCTTCGCCGACGGTCATTAAATCGCTCGCCACGTCCGTCGCGCGGTTGTCGCTCACGTGCCTGTCTCCGAAGCTGCATCATTGCAGTGATCAGCCCGGTCCAATGTCGGACTCGTCGACCAAGGTGGTCACATGCGCAGGACCTGGGTGTTCAATGGTGCCCACGGTGGGTTCATCGTAGGAGAAGCCAATCTCAGCAAACTCTCGCCCGTACTCAGGGGGCAGTTCGTTGTCGGCCACTATGAATTGTAGACGGCCCGGCTTCACAGCCACCTGTGTGGCGAACCGACGGTACATTTGGGCTGCGATGTCCTCCGCTGTGTTCAGCGCGAGGCGTGGGCTGTCGAGCAGAAGGAAAGCGGGGAAGTAAGTATCGCCACGTCGAACCGCGGTCGTCACGAGCGACAGCCAGTAGGCAACCTGCGTTGCAGTGATGATGCCGCCGGCGGAGCTAACTTGGTCGAAAGGTTGACCGTTCAGGATGGGAAGGTAGCTCTCAGAACTAATGGACGCTGTCTCAATGCTCGGGATTCCGAAGGATGTGACCATATTTTGGAACTCGTCACTAAGTTCAGCGACGATCTCCGTCTTCCGTCTATCGAGTGCCGCTTCGAGTGATCGCACCGCAGCGCCGAGTGCGGCGCGACGGGCCTCGATGTCTTCCGCGGCGTTCCGGAGGTCCTCCGCTCGATCCCACTGGCGGAGGGTAACTTCGAGTGCTTCTTGTTCGCTTCGCGCCCGCGTCAGTTTCGCTACCGCGTCGGCATATGCCTGCAGACGCGGCGTAACTCGACTCGCGGTTCGTGCGTCAATATCGACCGTAAGCGATTGAACGAGATCGCTGCGACTTGCGGTTGCGACGGCGACCTGCTCAATTTGATCTTCGATGCTTCGCAGCTGGGCGTCGATCTCACCCAGTTGCGCCTGCAGTTGTTCCATCTCGTACTGATCGCGCGCGGGCAGTCCTGCAACGACGTCTGGCTGCAAGCAGACTCGGCAAGAACCCTCCGGCACTTTTCGCTGGGCGAGACCTTGCGTGCATCGCGGGCAGACCGCGAACTCGATGTTGGCGAGCCGCTCGCCAGCAGACTCCATCCGTTCGAGCCGTGATATGTCCTGCAATACGCGCCGCCGCTCCTGACTGTACTTACGGTGCTCGCGCTCTAAAGAAATGGCGAGCTGGCGGGCATCCGCCAACCCTCGTTCGGTATCTACTAGGAGATCCCGAAGGATTTGGGTCTCACGGTCTGCGACGTCGGTCATCTCTCCCTGGAGAGCCTCAAGCTTTGCTGTAGCTTGTACCTCATCTTGCTGCGCCCTCGATTGACGCAGCTCAGCATCTATCCGGTGTGCCGTGCCGCTCTCTGCAAGAAATCTGTCCACGGTCGCATAGGCAATCTTTGCTTCCTCGAGTGAGGCCTTGAGAGAGTTTATCTCAGATCGCATCCTTAGGACGTCGGCATTGGTAAGCCCGAACAAGAGTTCGAAGACAGCCCTGCGCTTTGGCGCATAATAGGAATCATGACTGGCCGCGATGTCGCGATTCATCTCGGACTGTGGAACATACATATAGCGGAAGACGTCATTAAACGTGATCTGAGCACCTGCGCTCGTGCTCCGGCCGCTGCGAGGTGCCGCCTTCAGTCCGGTCTCGAGCCCGAGGGACGTCATTAGGAGGTCACTAATCGTCGGCCTCTCCCGCCCGACGGAGTGATCTTGCAACCGCTCTCCGGTTAAGAGGTCGATGACTCGAACGCGTTTGCGGCGCTCCGTATCGATGCCCCGAGAGAGCTGCCAACTCGAACTGCCCGCTCGGATGCTGAGGTGAACATCAATGACATGCTGTCTTGCTACTGGAGCAACCAGTGCATCCCCGCCGAGCCCGAACTTTATTAACTCCAGTAGTGCAGTCTTTCCCACGCCTGTCTGGCCAACAAGTACGGTCATATCTTGGGGGAAAGTGTGAACCACCGACCCATTTGTGGTATCCAACCGAAGTTCGTCGATTCGAAAGGTAACAGTCACGATATCACCCCTCGATGCGGTCTATCCATGAGATTGGAGAGCCGCTCGTAGATGCGCTCCTTAAGAGCATTGCCGGTCATTCCGGCAGATGCCTGCGCTAGCACTTGACACCGATCAGCGGTTTCCCGCCAGGCTCGGTCGCGCCGTAGAGAATCAGCCAGCCGCCGACCTGCCGTAGTGGGCACTAGAGCTACGCTTCCACGTCGCCCACGCGCGTACCTAAGCAATCCCCGAGACACCAGTGCGCCTACAACCGGGTAGTACCGATCGTCCCAGGGTCCGTACTTGTAGCGAGTCATGGGATCCGCCACGTCAGTCGGTGATAAACGGTCGGCGTCGTCGACGTGGAGTCGTTCGTCGTCGGCGGCAAGGTCATCCAGGATCACCGTCGCAAGCGCGGGGTAACGAAGCAGGAAGTCGAGCTTTGCGAGCTTAGTCAATCCGTCAAGCTTCCGCCCGTGCCCTGGCTCCGCTGCAACAGCCTCGACCAACAACAGTATCCGCGACTGGTGATAGGCCAGGTCGTCCAACACCCATCGCAGGCCTTCGGGGTCAAGGCCGCCTGTGGTCACGATGCCGCCTCATTCGAAAGGCGGTCCAATTCGGTCTCAACGTCGAAGCGGTCTGTGAACCAAACTCTGCAGTTATTTGACAACTCGCCTACGCCACCTACGAGCAGGTGGACGTCGAGCCCCTGCACTTGGGGCCGTTCGGCGACGCTTTCTAAACGGGTCTCGACCTCAATCAGAAGCGGAACCCCCCAGGAAGACTCTTCAGTTCTGACCGCCTCGGTCGACTCGGCGACAATCTTCAGAAGGACATTGGTTAGCTGGCGGCAGCGATCCCGCGTGCTTGGTGTTGCAGTAAGTTCACGCCAATACCGTTGGTGCTGCAGTCGTAGGCTATCGATGCGCTCGATCGTGTTGTCGGGACACCCTCCGTGGGCCATCTTCACCGCCATGCGACTGATGCGCACCCGTCGTGGCAGCCGTGCAAAGCCTTTTGTATGCCTTAAGGCTACGCGAACTGTGATGTCGACATCCGCAAGTGTCAGGCTGCGTGCGGCGAGAGGATCCTTGTGGGGCGGTACGCCGAGAACAGTGGGGAGCGCCCCAGTGCGTGTGGGGCCGGCCGCGCGCATACGTTCCCGGACCAGTCCGAGGACGGCGCACCAAATTGCTTCGGCGGCGTCCGACCTGCCAAGTCGTGCAGCAATCGGCTTGGCATAGCGGGTGGGCGCCATGTCGGGCAAGTGGTCACGACGAGGCTGGCTGTGTTGAATTCGTAAGGACTTCAAAAATGAGGCAACGGCATCTTCCGTCGGGACTAGACCGTTCGGCCGTGATGATGCGATCATCTCAGTGAACCTTGTGACTATGACGCCAAGTCCGTCACTTGCTGCCGCTGGCGTTTGGCGTAGTGTCGCGCAGGCGTCCGCCAGTCTGGCCGCCTCGTCAGCGACACCCGCGGTTGTTACAAGTCGGCACATGGGCGTCTTGTCCAGTGCCTCCCAACGTTCAAACAAGTGCAATACGCCACAATCAAGCAGCGCGCGCAAAGTGTTGAGTCGAGCTACGCTCGTCTCTCGATGTTTCGCGGAGACTATCTCCGTCGCGGTGCCCTCAATAAGAGCCCAGTCTTCATGAAGTTCACAGATTATGGTGAAAGTCGCTTCGTCCGGTAACGAGTCCGACTCGTTCAGGCGCTGGAGGTAGGCTGCAAGCACGTCGACCGTCGCCATCATCGCCTGCCATTCATAGCGATCAGCGGTCTCGGCACCAGCATCGTCGAGTGGGGCGGTCTCTCGGAGGACGTCAGCTGGCGTGCTCGCGCCGTCACTCTCTGACGTGGTCACGTACCGAGACTATGGCTTGCACCCCGGCTGCTGCGAAGCCATCCATGACTACAGGTGTGGGCGGACGACTCCCATGATGTCGGGGTCGCTCCGTGGGTGCTCCTGTAGCGCCACAAGCCGGTTGCCGCGCTCTGAGGGGCGTGAGCGTGAGCTCGCACGTAGCAAGGCATCGACCGACTGACCGCGAGGTTCACCGACGGGCTCATGGCTTTGGGGGCCAGCAACCAGGCCGGGGAGCAAGGTCACGATGGCGCGGTGCTCTGTGGGTCCCGCTCGAGCTCTCGACAGCCTGCATCAGAGGACCCTCCGGGTGCAGGAAGCACGGACTTCTGCGGACTGTTTGCGGACAGCTGCCCGGTCTGGCGCCTCGGTGATCTTGCAGTGTTGGGCGAAGCCGCAGGTCAGCCCGCTGTCGTGTGGTGCGCCATCAGGGACTCGAACCCCGAACCCGCTGATTAAGAGTCAGCTGCTCTGCCAATTGAGCTAATGGCGCGTGTCGTCCGGCTGCACCGGGCGACGGGGCAGAACGATACCAGCGCTCGGGAGCCCGCCGACGGGGTGGGCCACAGCGCGGTGGACGGAGCCGTCCTGGTCCCGACGTGGACACTGGTTGGTCGGTGCAAGCTGTCGTCCGGGGGAGGCGACTGCCCAGGACGCGGAGGAGATGGTGATGCGGAGGACGTCGGCGCTGGTCACGGCCACGGCACTGGCCCTGCTGGCCGGCTGCCAGGGCAGCGGTGACGGCGGGACGACGGCGGCGCCGACCCCGACCGAGGCGCCCCCGGTCGCGGTCGAGGTCTCGCCGGCCGACGGTGCGACCGACGTCTCGCCCACCATCCCGTTGGAGATCTCCGTCACGGACGGCGAGCTCACCGACGTGGACGTCGTCGACGACGCCGGGGCCGAGGTCCCGGGCGCGGTGGCCGACTCGCCGGAGGACCCCGCCGTCGACGTCTGGACGCCGGAGAGCCCGCTGGCCTACGGCACCACCTACACGCTGACCGCCACCGCCGAGGGGGAGGGTGCGGAGCCCGCCGAGGCCGCGACCACCTTCACCACGGTCACCCCGCGGGACCAGCTGACGCCGTCGATCGGCCCGCTGGACGGCCAGACCGTCGGCGTCGGCATGCCGATCCGCGTCTACTTCGACCAGCCGGTCATCGAGAAGGCCGCCGTCGAGCGCAACCTCACGGTGACCAGCTCGACCCCGACCGACGGCGTCTGGAACTGGTTCAGCGACACCGAGGTGCACTTCCGCCCGTCGCAGTACTGGCCGGCCGACACCGAGGTCACCCTCGACGCCGACCTCTACGGCGTCGACCTCGGCAACGGCGTGTGGGGCGAGACCGACCGCACGGTCTCCTTCTCCATCGGCGAGCGGCACGTGTCCATCGCCGACGCGAGCACCCACCAGATGGAGGTCTACGACGGCGACCAGCTGGTGCAGACCTGGCCGATGAGCGCCGGCAGCCCGGACAACCCCAGCTACAACGGCGCGCACGTGGTCACCGAGATGAACGCCGACCGGGTCATGGACTCGAGCACCTACGGCGTCCCGGTCGACAGCCCCGACGGCTACCGCACGCCGGTGAAGTGGGCCGTCCGCATCTCCGACAGCGGCGAGTTCGTGCACGCCGCGCCGTGGTCGGTGGCCCAGCAGGGCCGGGAGAACGTCTCCCACGGCTGCATCAACCTCTCCACCGACCGGGCCCGCTGGTTCTTCGAGTTCTCGCAGCCCGGGGACGTCGTGGAGATCCGCGGCTCCGACGCCGGCACGCTGCGCTCGGACATCTACGACTGGACCATCCCGTGGGAGGAGTGGAAGGCCGGCAGCGCGCTCGACTGAGCCGTTTCTCACCCGGCTCGAAGGGGCATGATCGCCGCGTCCCCTGAGCGCGAGGAGAGTGCCGTGGACACCTGGGTCATCGTGCTGATCGTCGTGGTCGTGGTGGCGCTGCTGGCGGCGCTCGCCCTGACCCTGGCCAAGCGCAACCGCCTCAACAGCGCCCGGAAGCGGGAGCAGGCCCGTGACCACCTGCGCGAGGCGGAGCTGCGCAGAGCGCAGGCCGAGAAGGAGCAGGCGGCCGCCGAGGAGCAGGCGGCCCGTGCCCGGCGGGAGCGCGCCGAGGTCGAGGAGCGCACCCGGCTGGCCGAGCAGGAGGCCCGGGAACGGGCGGCCACCGCGCAGGAGCACGCGTCGGCGGCCGAGCAGCTGCGCGCCAAGGCCGAGAAGCTGGCACCCGACCTCGCCGACGGCCACGGCAACCGCACCAGCGGTCAGGCCGGTCCCGACCAGCCCGCCGGCGGCGCCACCCGCCGCTGAGTCCCGGCCCCCCGGACGGTCTGACGTCCGAGGGGGCCGACCGACGCCCTCCCGATCCGGAGGGGCGCCATGACCGACCTGCTCGCCATCGGCACGCGCAAGGGCCTGTGGCTGGCCCGCAGCGACGACGACCGCCGCACCTGGACCCTGGGCGAGCCGCACCTGCTCGCCCAGGAGGTCGCGGCGGTGGCCATCGACACCCGCAGCGCGGCACCGCGCGTGCTGGCCGGCACCCAGTACGGCCACTGGGGCCCGACCGTGATGTGGTCCGACGACCTCGGCGCCAGCTGGCAGGAGACCGAGACCGGCGCCATCCGCTTCCCCGAGGACACCGGTGCGGCGCTCGCCCGCGTCTGGCAGCTGCGCCCCGACAGCGCCGACCGGCCCGGCGTCGTGTGGGCCAGCTGCGAGCCGCACTCGCTGTGGCGCAGCACCGACGGCGGCCGCAGCTTCGACCTGGTCCGCGGCCTCTGGGAGCACCCGCACCGGCCGACCTGGGAGCCCGGCGGCGGAGGAGGAGCGGTGCACACCGTGCTGCCCGACCCCGCCTCGGACCGGGTGACGATCGCCATGAGCACCGGCGGGGTCTACGTCAGCGAGGACGGCGCCACCGGCTGGACGCCGCGCAACTCCGGCATCAGCGCCGTCTTCCTGCCCGAGCCCCCGCCGGAGTACGGCCAGTGCGTGCACAAGGTCGCGGTCGACGCGGCCGGCCCGGACCGGATGTACGCGCAGAACCACTTCGGCGTCTTCCGCACCGACGACGCGGGGAAGGCCTGGACGTCGATCGCCGAGGGCCTGCCCGCCGACTTCGGCTTCCCGGTCGTCGCCTCCCCGTCCACGCCCGGGACCGCCTGGGTGGTGCCGCTGGTGGCGGACATGCAGCGGGTTCCGCCCGGAGGGCGGCTGCGGGTGCACCGCACGCGAGACGCCGGCGAGACGTGGACCGAGCTCGGCGAAGGGCTGCCCGACCGGTTCTGGGCCGCGGTCATGCGCGACGGGTTCTGCGCCGACGAGGCCGACCCCACCGGGCTCTACGTCGGCACCCGCGACGGCTGCGTCTACGCCAGCGCCGACGAGGGGGACACCTTCACGCAGGTCGCCGACCACCTGCCCGACGTGCTCGTCGTCCGCGCCGCCCGGATCTGACCGTGAGCGTCGAGGTGGTGCTGCCCGGCGTCCTGGCCGACCTGGCCGGCGGCACCAAGCACCTGCAGGTCGAGCCGGCCGGCGGCACGCTCGCCGAGCTGCTGGACACGCTGGCCGCCGTCCACCCGGCGCTGGCCCGCCGGATCCGCGACGAGGCCGGCGCGGTGCGGCGCTTCGTCAACGTCTACGTGGACGGCGACGACGTCCGGTACGCCGGCGGGCTGGGCACGCCGGTGCCCGACGGCGCGGTCGTCCAGGTGCTGCCGTCGGTGGCCGGCGGGTGAGCGGACAGGGGCGGAACCCCCACAGCGAGCGCCGGCGAGCGAGGAGCGGAGCACCCCCGCGGGAGCGAACGGGGTCGCTGGGTCAGAGGACGGCGAGCTCGGCGCACTCCGCGCACAGCTGCGAGCTGTCGTAGTCCTCCGGCGGCCACACGGTCTCCTCGTCCACCGCGACGTAGGCACCGCACAGCGCCTTGCGGCTGCGGCCGGTCACCCGGCCGATCGTCGCGTGCGCCGGCCCGATCTGCCGCGGGACGAGGCCCTCCGCGCTGCCCACCGAGCCGACCATCACGACGGCGTGAGCGGTCCCGTAGGAGTAGGCGAGAGTCATGGCCCCAGCGTCGCCAGCGGGAGCCGGGCCCGGCCAGCACCCGGGGCGCGCGTGTCGGGTGCACCCGCCCCAGGAGTCGCTGGCGTCACACGGGTGCGGCTCCCGGATCCGGGACCGGTTCGGGCTCAACAATCCCCGGCCGGGGACCGAAGAGGCGTCGTGACCACCACGCAGCCACCCGCGACGCACCCCGACGACGACGTCCGCAGCGGGTTCTGGGCGGCCGTCCCTCGGGGTGCCCAGCTCGACGCCCGCAGCTTCGCCGCCCGCCACCGCGTGACCACCGGGGTGCTCGCCGCCCACGTGCCCGCGCTGGTTCTCATCGGCCTGGTCCGCGGCGTGGGCGGGTGGCTGCTGTGGGGCCAGCTCGCCGTGATCGTCGTCCTGACGGTGCTGGGCCTGGTGCTGCGCGGCCAGGGCGCCCGGGCCGCCGCCGTGAGCCTGGGCCTGATGGTCGGCGCCGACGTGCTGCTGCACGTCGGCGGTGGCCTCACCGACCTGCACATCTGGTTCTACGTGCTGCTGGCGCTGGTCGCGCTGTACCAGATGTGGACGCCGTTCCTGCTGGCCGTCGCCTTCGTCGCCGTGCACCACGCCGTCACCGGCATCTGGCTGCCGACCTCGGTGTCCACCACCCACCAGGCGCACGAGCACCCGCTGGCCTTCGCCGCCCTGCACGCGGTGTTCCTGCTGATCGAGGCGACCTTCCTGACCTACGGGTGGAGGTTCGCCGAGCAGTCCGAGGCCGGACGGCGGGCGCAGCAGCGGCGAGCCGAGGAGCAGCAGGTCGCCCAGGCCCGGGCGGAGGTCGAGCTGGCCGAGGAGCGGGCGCGCGCCGCCGACGAGGCCGCCCGGCAGGCGCAGGTGGCCGAGGAGCGCGCCCTGCGGCTCGGCGAGCGCATCTCCGGCCTCGTCGACGCCGGGCGCCGGCTGGACGGCAACGTCGCCACGGCCACCGAGGTGATGGAGGGGCTGCGTTCGGCGATCGCCGAGATCGCCGCCGCGGCCAGCGGCGCGAGCACCACCGCCCGCGAGGCGAGCGCGCAGTCGCGCACCGGCGCGGCGACCGTCGACCGGCTGGCCGGGACGATGGCCGAGATCGACCAGATCGCCGGCAGCATCTCCGCGATCGCCGACCAGACCAACCTGCTGGCGCTCAACGCCACCATCGAGTCGGCCCGCGCCGGCGAGGCGGGCAAGGGCTTCGCCGTCGTCGCGGGGGAGGTCAAGGACCTCGCGCTGGAGACCGCCCAGGCGACGGAGCGGATCCGCACCGTCGTCGACGCCGTCCGGCACGAGGTCGACACGGCCGGGACCGCGCTGGGCAGCGTCGAGGACATCATCCGCGGCGTCGTCGACGCGCAGAGCACCATCGCCGCCGCCGTCGAGGAGCAGAGCGCGGCCACCGCCCAGGCGCAGCAGGCCATCGCCGGCGCCTCGCACGAGGCCGCCTGCATGGCCGCCGACCTGCAGCGGATCGTCGCCGACGAGAACTGATCCGCGAGACCCCTCGCCGCGACGGACCCCTGCGGGCACGGGCTGCCGGGCTGGGCCAGGATGGGCGGCTGGCGACCCGGCAACGGGCCGTTCCAGATGCCACACGAGGGGGAGTGCCACGTGCTGTCCGATCGAGCCCGACCGGTCGTGGAGGCGACGCTGCCGGCGGTGGCCGACAACATCGGTGAGATCGCACGCCGCTTCTACCAGCACATGTTCGCCGCCCGGCCGGAGCTGCTGGACGGGCTGTTCAACCGCGGCAACCAGGCCGAGGGCACCCAGCAGGTCGCGCTCGCCGGCTCGGTGGCCGCCTTCGCCAGCGCGCTGGTGAAGACGCCGGAGCAGCTGCCCGAGCAGCTGCTGAACCGCATCGCGCACAAGCACGCCTCGCTGGGCCTGCACCCGGACCAGTACCGGATCGTGCACGAGCACCTGTTCTGGGCGATCGCCGACGTGCTCGGCGACGCGGTCACCCCCGAGGTCGCCGCCGCCTGGGACGAGGTCTACTGGCTGATGGCCTACGCCCTGATCAACCAGGAGCGGGGTCTGTACAGCGCGCGCGGGGTGCGCCCCGACACCGTGTGGCGGGACTGGCAGGTCGAGGAGAAGACCGCGGAGACCGACGACGTGGTCACCTTCCGGGTCCGGCGGGTCGACGACCGGCTGGTCAAGACCTCCCTGCCGGGCCAGTACGTGTCCGTCAAGGTGCGCATGCCCGACGGGGTGCACCAGCCGCGCCAGTACAGCCTGACCGCTGCCGACGACGGCGAGCACCGCCAGTTCTCCGTCAAGCGGGTCCGCGGCGACGGCAGGCCCGCCGGCGAGGTGTCCACCCACCTGTGCGACACCGTGCAGGTCGGCGACGTCCTGACCCTCTCGCTGCCCTTCGGTGACGTGGTGCTCGACGACTGGCGGCCGGCGGTCTTCGCCAGCGCGGGCATCGGCGTCACCCCGATGGCCGGCATGCTCTCCCACCTGCGGCACGCCGGGTCCGGGCTGCCGATCACCCTGCTGCACGCGGACACCGACGAGGCGTCCTTCGCCCTGCGCCGCCAGGTGGTCGACGACGTCCGCGCGCTGCCGAACGCCACGGTGCACGTCTGGTACGAGTCCGGCGCCGACAGCGCGCTGCCGGTCGACGGCGTGCACGCCGGGACGATGGACGTCGGCGCGGTCGACCTCCCCGACGGCGCGGCCTACTACCTGTGCGGTCCGCTGCCGTTCATGCAGGCGGTGCGCAGCGCCCTGATCGAGCGGGGCATCCGGCCCCAGGACATCCAGTACGAGGTGTTCGGGCCGGACCTGTGGCAGGCCGACTTCCGCACCGAGCCGGCGCCCGGCAGCCGCGCGCACGCCTGACGACCCCGGCCCGCCGTCCGTGGGGCGGTGAGCTGCCCGGTGTGCCGCTCGACCGTGCACCCGGAGGTGACGCGCCGGACGGTCCGCCGGGACCCGTCGGCCGCGTCAGGGACGGATCGTGCGCCGTCCGTCCCCCTCGAACCGGTGACACCGCGAGGCGACCGCCGGCCGCAGCGGCGCCCACCGGCTGCTGAGGCTCCGCCGGCCTCCCCCCGACCGGGGCCTGCCGTCGTGCGTCGAGCGGTGGAGCGTCACGCCTGGATGCGGTGACATCGTCGCCCGGGCCCGGCATCCTGGTCGTCGCCGAGAACCGCGCCGGTCGGCGGCTGCGGACGACGGGCAGGGCCTCATGCGTACTCGGATCATCGGCGTCGCCGTGCTGGCCTCCGTGCTCGCCACCTGCCTGTTCGGTGGGCCGCTGGCGGTCGGGGTGCTGAAGTACCTGCTGCGCAAGGAGCGCGGCCACCTGGTGCGCGTGGCCAACGACGTGGCGATCACCGTGGCCGCCGACGTGTACGACGGTGTCCCGATCGGCGCCGACGACACCACCGACCTCGGTGAGGACGGCGAGCACCTCACCGCCGCGGTGTTCGACGACACCGGCGCCCGGCTGGCGGGCACCGCGCCCGTCGGGGACACCGACGTCCTGGCTGCGGCGCTGGACGGCGACATCCGGACCGGCGACGACAGCGAGGTGCTCCTCGCGGCCGTTCCGGTGACGCACGGCGACGAGGTGATCGGCGCGGTGGTGGTCTCCGAGCCCCGCAGCGACGTGCTCACCGAGGTCGCCCTCATCTGGACCGCGATGGCCGTACTCGCTGCCGCGGCGGTGACCGTCGCCTGGCTGGTCGGCCGCCGCCAGGCCCGGCGGCTGGCCCGCCCGCTGGAGGACCTGGAGGAGAGCGCCCGTCGGCTCGGGGACGGCGACTTCAGCGTCCGCACCCGCCGGGGCGGCATCCCCGAGATCGACTCCGTCGGGGCCGCGCTCGACAGCACCGCCGCGCGGCTGGACGACCTGCTCGCCCGGGAGCGGGCCTTCTCCGCCGACGTCTCCCACCAGTTGCGGACGCCCCTGGCGGGGCTGCGGCTGCGGCTCGAGGCGGCGGCCGAGCGCGTCGACGCCGACTCGCGGCCGCTGATCGCTGCGAGCCTGGTCGACGCCGACCGGCTGGAGGCGATCATCGACGAGCTGCTGGCCCTGGCCCACGTCGACCAGGCCGCCGCGGCCGGCCCGGTGGACCTCGACGCCCTGCTCGGCGAGCTCTCGCCGGAGTGGGGCGCGCGGCTGGCGCTGCACGGCCGGGAGCTGGAGGTGCAGGTCGACCCCGGTGCACCGGACGCGCGGGCCTCGACCGCCGCGGTCAGCCAGGTGCTCGGCGTGCTCGTCGACAACGCCACCACCCACGGCCGGGGCACCGTCACCGTCACCGTGCGCGAGGCCTCCGGTGCCGTGGCGGTCGACGTCTCCGACGAGGGCCCCGGCGTGCAGGACCCCGAGGGCACCGTCTTCGCCCAGCGGGCCGACCGGCGTGACGGGCACGGCATCGGCCTGGCCCTGGCCCGCCGCCTCGCCGAGGCCGAGCAGGGCCGGCTGACGCTCTCCCGCACGGCACCCCCGGTGTTCACCCTGCTGCTGCCCGCCGCTGCCGACACGGCGGGTGTGCAGGAGGTGGGTGCCGCGGTGGCGCGCTCCGCCGGTCGGTGAGCGACCGCCCCGCCACCTGACTCGGGCCGGGCTCAACACGTCGCAGGCGGAGCAGCCGGCGCGTCGAGGGACTAGGTGTACTGAGCCAGGACGTTGGTAGCGGCGTGAGGGGTTGAGCGAGGGAGAACCTCCGAGTGGGGTGTGGCTTGTCGAAGGCCCACATCCACCCGGAGGTCCTCGTGACCCACGCTAATGCCC